>JAPHSB010000148.1 GCA_026193295.1 Lysobacterales bacterium | reverse complement strand
GTTGATCTTGCAGCCGTCACCGCGTCCATGCCATTCGAAATCATCCAACCTGTTGAGCGAGTCGAGACCATTGCTAGCGGCAAGGCGGTCCGGGCGCAGAAGCGGTTGCGTCGTGTGTATGGCAAAGGATACTGGCGGAAACGCAAAGGCATGGCGTACGTGAAATTCGAAAATGGCCTGGTCGCCAAAGCTGAGATACACTGGTACGAGGCGACAGGAATCGGCAAAAAGGAATTCAAAATCAAGAGACTGCTGGGATGAAAGGCAAGCAACCCAAATATGCCATTTGCACGGTGAACACTGGATACGAAGCTTCGCTCGAATTGCGCAAGCTGTACCAGGTCGTCCCGGACGAATCGGCAGCCCGCTATGAACAGATCCGGATCATCGACGAGTCCGGTGAAGACTATCTTTATCCCCTGGCGTATTTTGAACCCGTAGATCTGCCGGACCCCATTGCCGAGCGGGTTTCGCGGGTCGCGTAAAAAACGCCCCTCGCCTTGCGCTTATGATCGCGGCTGAAGCCGCTCCTACGGGTCGTCCCCACAGTGAAACAAATCACACCGGGCTGACAACGACCGGGTGCGCCCGGAACAGCACACATGTCGCTTTTCCTGCACGCGACCGGGGGAATTGCTGCTGTCGCCCTCGATGTGTATGATTTAGCCTCTTCATACACATATGCAAACCATGCGCACCAACATTGTGATCGATGACGACTTGATGGCCGAGGTGCTCGAAGTGACGGGCATCAAGACCAAGCGCGAGGCGGTTGAAGAGGGGCTCAAGCTGCTGCTCCGCATGTCCGCACAGCAGGAAATCCTGAAGTTGCGCGGCAAGATCCACTGGCAAGGCGACCTCGATGAAATGAGGCGGGACTGATGGTGCTGGTCGATTCCAGTGTCTGGATCGACTTCTTCGGTAATGCCCCACGCCCCCAGGTTGACCGTCTCGCCAACCTGTTGCAGGGACACGAACGCGTGTTGCTGGGTGACCTGGTACTGGCCGAGGTGCTGCAGGGGATTCATTCCGACCGGGAGTTTCGCCTCGCACGCAATGCGCTGCTCACCCTGGAAACCGTTCGCCTGGTTTCGCCAGCCCTGGCCATCGCCAGCGCCCGGAATTACCGGGCGTTGCGCCGGGCAGGCGTTACCGTGCGCAAGACCATCGACTGCCTGATCGCCACCTGGTGTATCGAAACCGGTGTCCCCCTGCTCCACTCCGACCGCGATTTCGAGCCGTTCGAGCGGCACCTGGGGCTGCGGGTTCTTTAGGATGGGTATAAAATGTCTATACTATCTAGACATAATTTAGCAAAAATCGGAGACGCCATGAAGGCTTCCATCGTCGACTTGCGCTACAAGACCCGGGAAATCCTGGAGGCGCTGGAGCGCAACGAGAGCGTGACCGTGCTTTACCACGGGCGCGTCAGGGGCGTCATCCAGCCGGCCGGCAAGCCTCCCGCTGCCGCGGTTGCCGAGCACCCCTTCTTCGGTATGCGCGCTGATGCGGCGGAGTCGGTCGCTGACGAGCTGGAGCGCCTGCGACAACCCCGCCACTCCGCCCCGTCATGATGTACGACACGGACATCCTGATCTGGATCCAGCGCGGCAACCGGAAGGCTGCGCGGCTGGTGGAGAAAGACCAGGAGCGCTCCCTGTCGATCCAGAGCTACATGGAGCTGCTGCAGGGGGCGCGTGACAAGGCCGACCAAAAGGTGGTGAAGGACTTCATCTACGCGTTCGACTTCCAGATTCTGCCGCTGTCGGAAAACATCGGGCACCGGGCCCTGGTTTACGTCGAGGAATACGCCCTGGCCGCCGGCATGCGCTCGGCCGATGCGCTGATCGCGGCGACCGCGGTGGAGCGCAACCTGGAACTGGTATCCAGCAATACGAAGCACTTCAAGGCGGTCGGTGAATTACGGTTGAAGGCGTTCCGGCCGTAAAGTCGGGGGTCGCGCGCAAGGCGCGCTCCTACGAGCAATTCCGATTTTCACCTGCAGTCGAAGGGGTGCCTGGCCGTTAGGCTTGTACCTGGCCCTGGCTCCCGCAATTGCAAATGACACACTCTATCGATCACAATATTGTCTTACGAAATGTCGATCAATGGAGCATTGCCATGACCGCTGTGAAAGTCTCACCCAAGTTCCAGGTAGTGATTCCGAAAGACGCTCGTGAGCAGCTGGGACTCAAGGCCGGCCAGGAACTTCAGGTACTGGTTTATGAGGGCCGCATCGAGTTGATTCCTGTCGAACCCCTCGAAAACCTGCGCGGGTTCTTGAAAGGCATCGATACCACGGTGGAGCGCGATCCGGACCGTCTATGAATGTTGTCGACTCGTCGGCCTGGCTGAGCTACTTCGCCAATGAACCCTGCGCCGATGCGCTGGCCGCACCGCTGCAGGATCGGCAAAGCCTTTTGGTGCCCACCATCACGCTCACCGAGGTGTTCAAGACCGCGGCGCGTCAGCGCGATGAGCAATCCGCCATGCGCGCGGTGGCGCAAATGAAACGCTGCCGGGTCATTCCGCTGAACGACTCACTGGCGATCGAGGCAGCTCGGTTCGGCCTCCGCCACAAGCTGCCATTGGCCGACAGCATTATCTATGCCACGGCGCGGCACTACGACGCCTTGTTGTGGACCCGGGATGCAGACTTCAAAGACCTGCCGGGAGTGCGGTTTTTTCCGTAGGACCGAATTCATTCGGGAAAAATTGTAGGAGGCCGCATTGCGGCCGAACTCGCGCGCAAGGCGCGCTCCCACAGCCAAAAATCGCCAATATTCGTTCCCGAATGAATTCGGTCCTACATTTCGGGCACAATCGGTAACCGTGACCAAGCACCCGCACAAAGAGATATGGGCCATCGCCGGGCCGGCCATCCTGGCCAACTCCTCGGCGCCGCTGGTGGGGCTGGTGGACACCTGGGCGATCGGGCATCTGCCGGGGGCGGTGCACCTGGCCGCAGTCGGATTGGGCAGCGTGATTTTCAACTACCTGCTGTGGGCCTTCGGCTTCCTGCGCATGGGCACCACCGGGCTGGTGGCGCAGGCCAAGGGGCGGGAAGATCTGCCCGACCAGGTGGTGACGGTGGTGCGGTCCTCGGCGCTGGCGGTGTTTTTCGGGGTGCTGCTGTTCCTGTTCCAGGAAGCGCTGCTGGCGGTGTCGCTGCGGCTGATGGCGCCGCCGGAGAACGTGGCGGCCGTTACCGCGGAGTATTTCCGCATCCGCATCTGGGCGGCGCCGTTCACGCTGTGCGGCTATGCCATCACCGGGGTGCTGTTCGGGCTGGCGCGGGTCAGGACCATCCTCTGGCTGCAGCTGTTCCTGAACATCACCAACGCCATTCTGAATGTGACCTTCGTGGTCGGCATGGGCCTGGGCGTGCCGGGCGTGGCGCTGGGGACGGTGATCGCGCAGGTGCTGACCGCGCTGCTCAGCGGCTGGATGATGCTGCGCATCTACGGCGCCCCTGCCCTGCTGGCTTCGCTGCGCGACGGCGCCACCTGGGTGCTGCGGGCCTTCCGCAAGCTGGTGCTGGTCAACGGCTTCATCTTCATCCGCACCATTTTCCTGATGACGGCGCTGGCGCTGATCATGCGCGTGGCTGCCGGGTTGGGCGAGGTGGAGATGGCGGCCAGCCACGTGATGAACCAGTACATGCTGCTGATCGCACTGGGGCTGGACGGCTTTGCCCATGCTTCGGAGGCGCTGGCCGGCGCCGCCTGGGGCCGTAGCGACCGGGCCCAGTTCCGCCGCTGGGTGATCCTCACAGG
>JAPHSB010000399.1 GCA_026193295.1 Lysobacterales bacterium | reverse complement strand
GAGATACACAAGACAGCAGTTCCTGGCAGCGCCGCCACACGGTGGTGTTGCTGTGCTTCCTCGCCACCTTCATTTGCTACATAGACCGGGTCAATATTTCCGTTGCGATCATCCCGATGGCCGAGCAATTCGGCTGGTCCGATACGCAGCGCGGGCTGGTGCTGTCGTCGTTCTTCGTGGGCTATCTGGTCACACAGGTTCTGGGCGGCTGGCTGGCCGGCAAGATAGGTGGTAAATCGGTACTCGGTTTTGGCGTACTCTGGTGGTCGCTGTTCACCTTGCTTACACCGATGTCAGCGCTGGCGTCGTTCCCCATCCTGATCGCAACACGCATCCTGATGGGTGTCGGGGAGGGCGTGGCTTTCCCGGCGACCTACAATCTGCTGGGGCGATGGGTGCCCCTGCGCGAACGGTCGCGGGCCGCGGCCTTCAATCTCAGCGCGATTCCGCTGGGCACCCTGTTCGCGGTGACGGCTACACCGTTCATCGCAGTGGCCTTTGGCTGGCCGGCCGTGTTCTACGTGTTTGGCGCGGTCGGATTCCTGTGGTTCGCGTTCTGGTGGTATTACGCCGCCGACCGCCCCCCGCACGTCGCGTCGGCCGCGACCAGCGGTGGCAGCGCCGAGCAGGCAGCCGAACGCGCCGAACGGGAACGCGACCGCCAGATCCCGTGGCGGGGAATCCTCAGCAAGGGCCCGGTGTGGGCAATCGTGATCGGGCATTTCGCCAACAACTGGGGGCTGTATGTTTTGCTGAGCTGGCTGCCGAGCTATTTTGCCAGTCAACTGGGTGTCAATCTGCGCTCGGTCTGGCTGTTCGTGGCACCGCCCTGGATCGCCAGTTTCCTGATGAGCAACGTGGCGGGATGGATCGCGGATCGCATGATAATATCAGGAAAATCAGTGACCTTTACACGAAAGTTCATGCAATCTATCGGCTTCCTGGGGCCGGCGACAGCGCTCGGAGCGCTGGCCACCACCACCGATGCGGTGACCGCGGTCGTGTTGCTCAGCGCTGCACTCGGGCTGGCTTCATTCACCTTCGCCGGCCTGGGCTGTAACCACCTGGATATATCGCCGCGCCACGCCGGGGTCATTTTCGGTATTTCCAACACCGCCGCGACGATACCGGGCATCATCGGCGTGGCCCTGACCGGTTTCCTCGTGGACCGCACCGGGACCTACGCGGCCGCCTTCTACCTGACGGCGGCTGTGCTGCTGTCCGGCTGGGTCCTGTACATGTTGCTTGGAACCGGCAAGCAGATCCTGGATTGAGGGGCACGTGCAAAGCGCAGATATCATCGTCATCGGGGCCGGCATCGCCGGCGCCTCCGCCGCGGCCGAGCTGGCTGCCAACGCGGACGTGGTGTTGCTGGAAATGGAGGCACAGCCCGGCTATCACGCCACGGGCAGGTCAGCCGCCTACTTCGCGGCAGCCTATGGCAAAAAAGTCGTCCGCGACTTCACCGGATGCTGCGAGGGTTTCTTTCGGCAGCCGCCGGAGGGATTCAGCGACGTGGAGTTGCTTCACCCCCGTGACTGCATGTTTTTCGCCCGGGCTGACCAGGAGGCCCAACTGCAGGCTCTGCAGCAGGACAATCCCGCACTGGTCCGGCTGACTGCCGGCGAAGTATTGGAGCGGGTACCCGTCTTTGCCAACGACTATATCCACGGGGGGCTGTACGAGTCGCGCGGTGGGGATCTGGACGTCGATGCCATCCTGCAGGGCTATATACGCCTGTTCCGGCGCCGGGGCGGCAGGCTGCTGGCCGCTCATGCCGTGATGTCACTGTGCCGCGAAAGCGGCTGCTGGAGGCTCACGGCGGGCGGAGCCTCGTTCGAGGCGCCGGTCGTGATCAATGCCGCCGGCGCCTGGGTGGATCGCATTGCCAGCTTGGCGGGACTGCCGCCGCTGGGCATGCGGCCACTGCGGCGCACGGCTCTGACCGTGGCGCCTCCGGCAGGCATGGACATCAGCGACTGGCCCAACATGCTCGACGCGGACGAGGACTTCTATTTCAAGCCCGAAGCCGGCCATATCCTGATCTCGCCCGCTGACGAGACGCCGAGTGAGCCCTGTGATGCGCAGCCCGATGACTTTGACGTCGCGTTGGGGGTGGACCGCTTCGAGCGAGCCACCGGGCTGGACATCCGGCGCGTGATCTCGAGCTGGGCCGGTCTGCGGACCTTCGCGCCGGACCGGGCGTTCGTGGCAGGGTTCGATCCCCGCGCCGAGGGATTTTTCTGGCTGGCAGGGCAGGGTGGTTATGGCATCCAGAGCGCGCCGGCGATGGCGCAACTGACCCGTTTCCTGGTGCAGGGTTTCGAACCCGACCCGGCTTTCGGGGCCGTGCGGGAACACATAGCTGCGGTTGCCCCGGACCGCTTCATCGAACAGACATGAGGGAAGATGCGATGAGAAGAACATTGAAGTACGTCAGCCTGCTGGCCTGGCTGCTGATGATCGTCCAAACGGCAGCCGGACAGGACCGACCTTCCTTCTCCATCGGAACGGACGAAGCATATGACCCCTCGGTGGTGCCGGCTTATGCCGGTGATCACCAGGACGTCTACAGCCACATTGACGGGTCGATTGATCAGCACATCAGAGCCCTGCAACGCTGGATGCGCCAGCCGTCGATCAGCGCGCAGAATGTGGGTATCCACGAGATGGCGGACATGCTGCGTGACGATCTGAGGAAGATCGGTTTCCAGGAGTCGGAACTTGTGGCGACGGGTGGCCATCCCGGAGTCTGGGGATACTACGACGCCGGCGCGGAACGCACGCTGCTGGTGTACATGATGTATGACGTGCAGCCCGTGAATCCGGAGGACTGGGAAAGTCCGCCGTTCGAGGCCGAGTTGGTTGAAAATGAATTGGGCCGCGTCATCATGGCCCGCGGCGCCACGAATCAGAAAGGGCCCGAACGTGCCTTCCTCAATGCGCTCGAGTCGATTATCGCGGTCGAGGGCAAGTTGCCTCTCAACGTGATGATCGCCGCCGAAGGCGAGGAGGAACTGGGTTCGCCAAACTATGCGAGGATCGTCGACGCCTACGAGGACCGGATGCGGAAGGCCGACGGCGTGCTGTTCCCGATGTCGGTACAGTCACCAGACGGTGGCACGAACATGTTGCTGGGCGTCAAGGGTATCCTGTACTTCGAGATGGAGGCTCGGGGCGGACCTTGGGGTGGTCCTCAGACAGCGGAGATCCATGGTTCCTGGAAAGCCGTCGTTGATTCTCCGACTCTGCGCCTGGTCCAGGCCCTGGCGAGTCTCACCACCGCGGACGGTAACACGATTCGCGTGCCGGCTTACTACGACGGCATTCGGCCGCCAACGGAAGAAGAGCAACAACTGATCAACGGGGCTGCGGCACAGCGCGACGAACGGCAGGCGAGGAAGGCGGCCGGCGTGGAGCGGTTCATCGATGATCTCGAGGGTCGGGACGCTATTGTCGAGATGCTCTACATGCCGACGCTGAATATCAACGGGATCTGGTCCGGATACACAGGCGAAGGTGTGAAAACCATTCTTCCACATATCGCGACGGCCAAGGTCGACTCTCGCCTGCCGGTGGGGCTCGATCCGGACCGGGCGCTGGAGAAAATTCGAGCCCATCTCGACGCCAACGGCTTCGCGGACATCGTGATCCGCAAGCTCTCCGGCTACCCAGCCGCCCAGACTTCGGTTCATTCCGAGCTCGCCCAGGCGGTGATCAGCGTCTACAACAAGTATTCGCAGGAGCTTTCAATCCAGCCGCGGATCGGTGGCAGCGCACCTTTCTACCAGTTCACCGAACGGCTTGGCCTGCCCCTGGTGCCGGCGGGTCTCGGTTACGGCCGCGGCGCGCACGCGCCGAACGAGATTTACCTGGTCGAGCCGGCGCCGGGCGTGCCCATCGCCGGCCTGGCGGAGATCGAAAAAGCATACGTGGATCTCCTGTTCGCGTTGGCTGGCCAATGAGGGCATTGATTTCAAGATTCGTCGAAGTTCGCTCGGATGACGAAATGAAGGGCTTGCTGTGGGGTACCGCTTACGGCTTCCTGATCATGCTGTCGTATTACATATTGCGCGCGGTAAGAGATGAGATATCCGCGGCCGACCGCGGAAACCTTCAGCTCCTGTGGACAGCCGTATTCATGGTGATGCTGCTGGCCGTGCCGCTTTATTCGTGGGTCGCATCGCGCTGGTCACGCGGGATTTTCGTGCCGCTCGCGAACCGCTTTTTTATCGCCTGCCTGGTGGGGTTCTGGCTGAGCCTGGTGTTCTTGCCCGATGGAGCCAGGCCCTGGATCGACCGGATATTCTATGTCTGGACCAGCGTATTTGCCCTGTTCGTCGTTACCATCTTCTGGGGATTCATGGCGGATTGTTTCGACAACAGCCAGGGTAAACGCCTGTTCGCGTTCATTGCGGTCGGCAGTTCCGTAGGCGGCATGCTGGGCTCGACAGTGACCGCGGTGCTGGCCGAATGGGTTCCGACGTTTTCATTGCTGCTGATCGCCTGTGTGCCGCTCGAGGCCGCTTCCTGGTGCGCTGCCGTGCTGCACCGCCGCTTCGCGACGGGCAATGTGCATACTGCGGGCGAGTCGGGACGCGCCATCCAGGGCAATGCCTTGTCCGGCATGCGCGCGGTGTTCGCTTCGCCCTACCTGCTCGGCATTGCCGCCTTCATCCTGTTGATGACGTTCGTCTCCACCATCCTGTATTTCCAACAGGCCAACCTGGTCGCGGAAGTGTTCAGCGATCGTGGCGAGCGGACGGCGTTCTTCGCCAAGGTAGACCTCGCCGTCAACATTCTCACCGTGTTGCTGCAGGTGTACCTGACCGCCCGGATCGTCAAGTGGCTCGGCGTGGGCCTGACCCTTGCGCTGGTGCCGATCGCAATGACCATGGGCTTTCTTGCATTCGGCCTGTACCCGACTCTGGCCGTGCTGGTCGCCGTGCAGGTGATGTACCGGGCTGGCCGTTACGGCCTGACCAAGCCGGCGCGCGAAATGTTGTGGACTGTGCTCAGCCGCGAAGACAAGTACAAGGCGAAGCCGTTTCTGGATGCGGCCGTGTACCGCGGCGGCGACCTGGTGAGCGGCTGGATTTACGCCGGCCTGGCGGCGGTCGGGTTGTCCATCGGGGCCATTTCTTTGGTCGCGGCGCCGGTCGCCGGGATATGGATTTTGTTGGGATTGAGGTTGGGCCGACGCGAGGAGGCGTTGGCCACCGAACAAGGAGATGCGTCATGAAAATCACACGACGAGACTGGCTCGGGCTCGGCCTGGGCGCGGGTGCGGCGGCACTTGGTGGACGCTGGAGCGCGTTGTCCGCGGCTGACGTTGTTTCAAGCGGACCTCTTAACATGGCGGTGATCCCGTCCAGCGGCGAGAAGGTGCCGGCGGTCGGCCTGGGCACCGTTGATTTCCAGGGTGATCCGGACAAGGACGATCTGACGCCGCTGCGCCAGACCCTGGAAGTGTTTCACAGGCTGGGTGGACGTTTGTTGGACACGTCCCCCAACTATGGCAACTCGGAAAATGTACTGGGCCGGTTGCTGGCCGACCTGTCGATTCGTAACGACATGTTCATGGCGACCAAGGTGGACCGGGAGAACCGCGCCGAGGGGGAGGAGCGGATGGAGGGATCGTTCCGGCGTCTCGGCGGTGCCATCGAGCTGATGCAGGTGCATAATCTGCGAGGCGCCGATGTGCAGCTGCCCGCCCTGGTCGAATGGAAGAAGGAAGGGCGTTTCAAGTACATCGGCATTACCACGCACCGGGAAAGTCAGCACCAGGAGATCGAGGGCTATATGCGTCGGTACCCGCTGGACTTTGTGCAGGTGAATTATTCGCTGGCCGACCGGGCTGCGGCCGAGCGCATCCTGCCGCTGGCGCAGGACCAGGGGATCGCGGTACTGGTCAACCGCCCCTTCGGCAAGGGTGGGCTGTTTGGGGTGGTACGGGGTCAGCCCTTACCGGACTGGGCGGCCGATATCGACGCGAGCAGTTGGGGCCAGGTGTTCCTGAAATACGTGATGGGTCACCCGGCGGCGACGTTACCCATCCCCGGCACCAGCAAGCCGCATCACGCCGAGGACAATGCCGGCGCCCTGTACGGCAGGTTGCCGGACATGGCGCTGCGGCAGGAAATGGAACGCTGGTTGGACAACCTGAAGTGAACCGCTGTCCCCCGAGGAAATCGCCATGCTGAATCGAAGCGCCATGAAGTCACGTCTTGCTCTGCTGGGGTGCTTGCTATGCCTGTCGCCTGCGCTGGCGGGCGCTGAATCTGTCGGGGGCGATGTTGGCTCAACGACGCGCGCCATGATCGAGGAGCTGGGTCTGCGTGAGTCGGCGACCCCGGTGCGTGAACTGCCCGGTTGGCAGAGGCCGCGCAAGGTCGTCGCCCGCGTCGACAGTCCGGAACGCTTGCCGCTGTTGCAGGCTGCAGCGCCCGGAGTAGAGATTGTGCTGGTCGGCTCGGCCGAAGAAGCTGTCGGCGCAGTCAGCGACGCGCAGGTGCTGATGGGACTTTGTCAAGAAGAAGTCGTGGCTCAGGGCCCTGAGCTGCATTGGATCCAGGTGTATTCGGCCGGTGTGGAAGACTGCGTTGCCAGCCTCGGCATTAGGCAGGGCCACAAGCTGCTGACGAACGGCCAGCGTATCGGTTCTCCGGCGCTGGCGGAACACGCAATCGCGCTGATGATGGCGCTGGTCCGTGGGCTCGATGTTTACCACGCCAACCAGCTGAAGGGCTCCTGGCGGCGTGATGTAGGCATGGAGCGCGGGGAGTTCATGGAGTTGGAAGGTCGTACGATGCTGGTCGTAGGTCTCGGCGGCATTGGCACGCAGACCGCAAAACGGGGGCACGGGCTTGGCATGCGGGTTATCGCGACCCGCAGCAGTCGCCGCGAAGGTCCCGATTACGTGGAATACGTGGGCCTGGCCGACGAAACCATGGAGTTGGCGCGGCAGGCGGACGTGGTCATCAATACGACGCCCCTGACCGATGAAACGCGGGGCATGTTCAACGCGGCCTTCTTCAAAGCAATGAAGCCCTCCGCGTACTTTGTGTCCGTAGGTCGCGGTGGCAGTACCGTGACGGACGACCTGATTGCCGCACTGAACAACGGGGACATTGCCGGTGCGGGGCTTGACGTGACGGACCCGGAACCACTGCCGGACGGTCACCCGTTGTGGGCGACCCCGCGCGTGCTGATCAGCCCGCACACCGCGGGCCGCTCGGACAAGGGCAGGGAGCGCCTGTTCCTGCTGGTCGCTGAGAACCTGCGGCGCTATGTCGCGGGGGAGCCCATGTTGTCGGTGGTGGACATCGAGCGGGGATATTAGATCGGAAAGAAATCGCGGCTGAAGCCGCGATGGTTCATGGCATGAAAATCAACGCCGGCTCCTCCAGCAGCTCTTTCAGCGCCTGGATCATGGCAGCGCCTTCGTAACCGTCGACGAAGCGGTGGTCGAACGAGGATGACAGGTTCATCAGAGTCCGTACTTCGATGCGACCGCCCACCACCACCGGACGTTCAAGCATCTTGTTGACGCCGATGATGCCGACCTCGGGCTGGTTGATGATCGGCGTGCTGACGATACCGCCGAGCTTGCCGAGGCTGGTGATGGTGATGGTGGAGCCGCTCAATTCCTCGCGGGTGGCCGTGTTGTCGCGGGCCGCGGCCGAGACCCGGCGAATCTCTGCCGCCAGTGCCTCCAGGCCCATTGACTCGGCGTGGCGCACCACCGGGACCTTCAGTCCTTCGGCAGTTTGCGTGGCAATGCCGAGGTGCACGGCCTCGTGTTGGACGAGGACGTTACGCCCGCTATCGTAGTGCGCGTTGCACTTGGGAAAGTCGCGCAGTGCGCGGGCCACTGCCAGGCCCAGGAACGCCAGCGGCGTCAGCTTGGGATCGTCTGCCGATTTCTTCGCGTTGAGATGCTCGCGCAGCGATTCCAGCGCGGTGACGTCTACCTCCTCGACATAGCTGAAATGCGGGATTTCGCGCACCGAGGCGGCCATGCGCTCGGCGATCTTCCGGCGCAAGCCGATGACCTTGATCTCGGTGGAGCCAACCCGCTGTTGCAGACCCGCCGGCGCCTTCGCAGCGGCAGGCGCGGTACCTCCGGCAGCGACGTACGCTTCGAAATCGGCCTTCAGGATGCGTCCCCGCGGTCCGCTGCCGGGTACCTGGGCCAGATCGACACCCTTCTCGCGAGCCCGCGCCCGGATTGATGGCGAAGTGAGGACTTTGCCCCCTGTGCCTGGCTGTTCCGCCTGGATCGGAGCCGCGGAGGTGGCTGCCATGGTGGGAATGTCGGGAGTGTGAGTGGGTGTGGGACCGCCCTCTTTTTTCGCTTCGGTGGCCGCGCCTTCCGTTTCGAAAACGATCAGTGGCGTTCCGACGGCAACAGTGTCGCCTTCTTCGCCGGCCACCGAGACGACTTTTCCGCTGACCGGTGCGGTCAGTTCCACGGCGGCCTTGTCGGTCAGCATCGCGCAAATCGGGTCTTCTTCGGCAACGACGTCGCCAACCCTGACCATCCATTCCGCGATTTCCGCCTCGACCGTGCCTTCGCCCAGGTCGGGCAGTTTGAATACGTATTCGCTCATGCGACCTCCATCAGCTTTCTGATGCCATCGACCAATCGCCGCTGAACCGGGAAGTACTCCCACTCGAAAGCGTGGGGATACGGCGTATCCCAGCCGGTCACGCGCGAAATAGGCGCCTCGAGGTGCCAGAAGCACTCTTTCTGCACCGTCGCGACCAATTCCGCCCCGTAGCCGCAGAAACGGGTTGCCTCGTGGGCGACCATGCAACGCCCGGTCTTGTTGACGGACTCGCGCAGGGTTTCGATGTCCAGCGGCATCAGCGTGCGCACGTCGATGATCTCGGCACTGACGCCGGCAGCCTTGGCGGCGGCCTGGGCCACATGCACGATGGTGCCGTAGGTGATGATGGTGAGGTCCTCGCCCGACTGGACGATCTCGGCCTTGTCGAGTGGCACGGTGTAATAGCCCTCCGGCACCTCGCCCCTGGGATGCGAAGCCCAGGAAACAGCCGGCTTGTCGGGATCGCCGTCGAACGGCCCGTTGTAGATGCGCTTGGGCTCGAAGAAGATGATCGGATCGTTCGATTCGATCGCGCTGATCAACAAGCCCTTGGCGTCGTACGGGTTCGATACCATCACCGTCTTGACGCCGGAAATGTGGGTGAAAATACCCTCTGGGCTCTGCGAGTGTGTTTGTCCTCCGCGAATGCCGCCGCCGCATGGCGTGCGTATGACCACAGGGGAGAAGAACTCCCCCGCGCTGCGGTAGCGCAAGCGTGACAGTTCGCTGACGATCTGGTCGAATCCCGGGTAAATGTAGTCGGCAAACTGGATCTCGGCGACCGGTCGCAGCCCGTTGACGCCCAGCCCGATGGCCACCCCGATGATTCCGCCTTCGGCGATCGGCGCGTCGATCACGCGGTGTTCGCCATATTTTTCCTGCAGGCCGTCGGTGCAGCGGAACACGCCGCCGAAATAGCCTATATCCTGTCCAAGTGCTACGACGCTGGGGTCGCGTTCCAGCATCACGTCGTGGGCCGAGCGGATCGCCTCGATCATATTCATCTGGCTCACGACCGCTCCCCCCGCATGCGCAGCAGTTTTTCACGCTGCCTGGCCAGATGATCGGGCATTTCCGCGAAAACGTCCTCGAACATCAGCGACACGTCCAGGAACGGGGGTTCCGTCAGTGTTCCGTAGGAAACGGCCTCTTTCCAGGCCTCCGAGACGGTGGCTTTCATCTCCTCTTCCAATGACGTTTGTTCTTCTTCGGACCAGTGGCCCAGCTTCACCAGATGCTGTTTGAGACGGTCGACGGGATCACCCAGGGGGAACGAGCTCCATTCGTCCTTGGGCCGGTAGCGCGAAGGGTCATCGCTGGTCGAGTGGGCGCCGCCACGGTAGGTGACCAGTTCAATCAGCGTCGGCCCGCCCTGGTTGCGGGCCCGGTCAGCCGCCCACCTGGTCGCCGCGTAGACGGCCAGCAGGTCGTTACCGTCCACGCGAATGCCAGGCATGCCGAGTCCCAGGCCGCGCGCCGCAAACGGCCGGCGGTCACCGCCTGCAAAGCCCTGGAAGGTCGAGATGGCCCACTGGTTGTTGGTGACGTTCAGGATCACCGGGGCGTTGTAGACGGCAGCGAAGGTCAGCGCATAGTGGAAATCCGCCTCGGCCGTGCTGCCGTCGCCGACCCAGGAAGCAGCGATGTTCGGCTCGCCCTTGATCGCCGCGCCCATGGCCCAGCCGACCGCATGCGGATACTGCGTGGCCAGGTTGCCCGAGATGGTGAACAGGTTTTTCTTTGCGTTCTGATAGAAGATCGGCATCTGCCGGCCTTTGCACATGTCGCGGCTGTTGGACAGGCACTGGCACATCATCTCGACCAGGCCGGTATCCCGCATGATGTAGAGCCCCTGGTTACGGTAGGCAGGAAACATCATGTCGCCGTCTTCGAAAGCCAGACCCTGGCCGATCGACACGGCTTCTTCGCCCAGTGCCTGCATGTAAAAGGTGATCTTGCCCTGCCGCTGCATACGCTGCATGCGGTCATCGTAGGCCCGGGTCAGGACCATAAGGCGTAATGCTCTGACCAGCGTGTCCTTGTCCAGGTTCGGATCCCAGGGGCCCTGCGCGACGTGATCGTCGTCCAATACCCGCACCAGCCCAAGCGCGAGGTATTCGATTTCCCCCGCCCGCGCATCGATGGGCGGGCGTTCGACGGCGCCTGCCGGCGACAGGTTGAGGTAACTGAAATCCGGCGCCTCGCCGGGCCGCGCGGTGGGCCGCGGAATATGGAGGTACGGCTGCTTGCTCATGGCCTTTGCATCCCTCGGTGTTAGTACGCGGTTTTCAGCGCCGCTGAACTATGAGGCCTGCCCGGTACGCGGGCGGGCGTAGGGTGAGCATTCTACAACGGTTTACTACGTATTTACCCGGTTGAATTGTGGCCTGATCGCGCTCATTGTAGGAACATCTCCCCGGAAACCATCGGAGTTTATGCCATGAGCGACTTCAGTTATCCATACAAGGATGCTGCTTTTATCATCGACGAATTGATCGACTTCGATCGCTCGCCGGTTGACGATTTCAAGCATATCACGCAACGCTGTGCCATCGGTTTGATTGAAGGCGGATGCTGCAACGAAGAAAATGTGCATGTACTGCATGAGTTCAGGGAAAACTGCGACATTCTGATCTCGTTCGGCGATTGCGCCACGATGGGCGGTATTCCTGCCATGCGGAATAACATTCCGCTTGAGG
>JAPHSB010000501.1 GCA_026193295.1 Lysobacterales bacterium | reverse complement strand
GCCAAGAAGGCAGTAGCCAAAAAAGTAGTAGCTAAGAAGGCAGTGGCCAAGAAGAAGGTAGCCGCCAAGAAGAAAGTAGCCAAGAAGGCAGCGGCTAAGAAGCCAGCAGCCAAAAAGGCGGTAGCTAAGAAAAAAGTCGCAGCGAAAAAGAAAACCGTAGCGAAGAAAAAGTAATGACTCTCCGGGTGAGCCGAAACTTGAGTTAGAAGCAGGCTCGCCCGGTTCTTCGCAGCTGCGGGCTTTCGCCCGCAGCATGGTAACCCCAGCAGGCAGTTCCCCAACTGCCGCCTGTGTTTTTGTCACTCCGGGTTAAGCTGATAGCAGGATTTGCGACAGGCCTGCCGCGTCACTATATACTGCGTTTCCATTCAATCTCAGGCGCAATAACCCGTGATCACGAGCGATTTCAGAAAAGTTGTATTGGCATACTCCGGAGGTCTCGATACTTCGGTGATCCTGAAATGGCTGCAGGAAAACTACGGCTGCGAAGTCGTTACATTCACCGCCGATATCGGCCAGGGCGAAGATCTCGAGCCAGCACGGGCTAAAGCCATGGCGGCAGGTGTGCGCGAGATCCATGTCGAGGACCTGCGCGAGGAGTTTGCACGCGATTTCGTTTACCCGATGTTTCGCGCCAACGCGATTTACGAGGGTGAATACCTGTTGGGAACATCTATTGCGCGGCCGCTGATCGCACGTCGCCTGGTCGAAATTGCGGACGAGAGCGGGGCCGACGCAATCGCCCACGGCGCGACCGGCAAAGGCAACGACCAGGTACGATTCGAACTCGGCGCCTACGCGCTCAATCCCGATATCCGGATCATCGCACCGTGGCGCGAGTGGGACCTGTTGTCGCGTGAGAAGCTATTGGCTTGGGCCGAATCACGCGGCATTCCCGTCGAGCACAAGCGGACCGGTGGTCGTTCGCCCTACTCGGTCGATGCCAACCTGTTGCACATTTCGTATGAAGGCGGCGAACTCGAGGATCCCTGGTGCGAACCTGAGGAAGGCATGTGGCGCTGGACCGTTGCACCGGAGCAGGCGCCTGCCAAAGCACACACGCTCGAACTTGGCTTCGAGCACGGCGACGCCACGTCCATCAACGGTGAACGAATGAGTCCCGCAACCCTTCTCGCGGCACTGAACCGCATCGGTGGAGCACACGGCATCGGACGCGTCGACATCGTTGAGAATCGCTACGTGGGTATGAAATCCCGCGGCTGCTACGAAACGCCCGGGGGAACCATTCTCCTGAAAGCGCACCGGGCCATCGAATCCCTGACGCTGGATCGCGAGGCCGCACATTTGAAAGACGAGTTGATGCCGCGTTACGCCAACCTGGTCTATAACGGTTACTGGTTTTCCCCCGAACGCGAAATGCTGCAGGTTGCCATCGACCAGACGCAACAATCGGTAAACGGTACTGTGCGCCTCAAGCTCTACCGCGGAAACGTCGTGGTCACGGGCCGCCGTTCAGAGGGCGACAGCCTGTTCGACGAGAGCGTCGCCACTTTCGAAGAGGACGCCGGCGCCTACCAACAAGGTGATGCTACCGGGTTTATCCGCCTGAACGCGCTGCGTTTCCGCGTGGCCGCGCGGCGAGGCCGGAAGTAGGGAGCGGTACGTGATCCCCATATTCGAGTATCAACACAGAGTGTCGCCGGAAGACATCGACGATTTGGGCCACGCCGGCAATTACCATTATGTGCGATGGCTGCAGCACGCCACAGTCGCGCACTCAACGGCCAATGGCTGGGCACCCGAACGTTACAATGAACTCGGCGCGGGATGGGTCGTGCGCTCACACCACATCGAATACCTGAAGCCGGCCCTCGAAGGCGATGACTTGATCATCAGGACCTGGGTGGAAAACATGAAGCCGGCAACTTCACTGCGGCGTTATGAAATCTGCCTGCGCGACGGCACGCTGCTGGCTCGTGCTGAAACCGAATGGGCTTTCGTCAACTACACCAGGCAGAAAGCCGTCCGAATTCCACCGGAAGTGGCGAGCAGCTTCGAAGTGGCGACACCGGCGCCGGGCTGACCACACCTGCTCACCACTGCATCCCAGATGATCGTTTCAGGCCGTGCCGTCGATAATCTTCGCGCGCCAGATTTTCGGTCCACTCTGGTGCACTGACTCACCGTTCACGTCGACCGCCACGGTCACGGGCATGTCCTCCACCTCGAACTCGTAAATTGCTTCCATGCCCAACTCGGGGAAGCCCAGCACTTTCGCCGACTTGATGGCCTGCGCCACCAGGTAGGCGGCGCCACCGACCGCCATCAGGTAAACGGCCCGGTTGTCGCGAATCGCCTCGATTGCCGTCGGGCCGCGTTCGGCCTTGCCGACCATGCCCATCAGCCCGGTTTGTTCCAGCATGGTGCGGGTGAACTTGTCCATGCGGGTTGCCGTGGTGGGGCCTGCGGGGCCGACCACTTCGTCGCGCACCGGGTCCACCGGGCCGACGTAGTAGATAAAGCGGCCGTTCAAATCGACCGGCAACTCCTCACCGGCGCTGAGCATATCCACCATCCGCTTGTGCGCCGCGTCGCGGCCGGTGAGCATCCGGCCGTTGAGCAACAGGGAGTCGCCCGGTTTCCAGCTGGCGATCTCCTCCCGCGTGACCGTGTCCAGGTTCACCCGTCGCACATTGCCGCCGGCTTCGCGCGTGACCTCGGGCCAGTCGTCGAGGCTGGGCGGCTCGATACGCGCCGGGCCGCTGCCATCGAGGCTGAAGTGCACATGGCGCGTGGCCGCGCAGTTGGGGATGATGGCCACCGCCTTGTTGGCTGCGTGAGTAGCAAAGTCCTTCACCTTGACGTCGAGCACCGTCGTCAGTCCGCCGAGGCCCTGGGCGCCGATGCCCAGCTGATTGACTTTTTCATACAGCTCCAGGCGCAGTTCCTCGGCTCGATTCGTCG
>JAPHSB010000333.1 GCA_026193295.1 Lysobacterales bacterium | reverse complement strand
GTCGGGCCCACCGATCCGCCCACGATCACCCGGCGCCCGGCTTCGTCGGCCACCGCCCGCGCCAGCTGGGCGGCTTTCCGGTTCAGTTCGAATACGCGGTCCTGCGCGCCATGCAGCTTCAGCCGGTGGCGTGTGCCGCCGAATGAATTGGTCAGGATGATGTCTGAACCTGAGTCTACGAAGTCCTGGTGCAGGCGGGTGACCTTTTCGGGTGCGCTCTCGTTCCACAATTCCGGCGCTTCACCCGACATCAGCCCCATGGCGAATAGATTGGTGCCGGTGGCCCCGTCAGCGAGCAGGACGCCTTTTTCGTCGATCAATTCAGAAAGTGGGTTGCGCATCGAAATCTCCGGGTGAATTGCAGGCGGACTTCCGCCTCCCCGGGATGATATGGAGAGGTGTGACCAGGAATGCAACTGCCGGCAGGCCGACCAGGGCTTACCGCATCGCGATCAGTGTTCGCCACCCATCGCATACTTGATGCTGGCGGCGACACCATCCGAAAAGTCATTGAAGTTGTCGTATTCCATTCTCTCGGCAAAATCGACCAGCGCGCCGACAAGTTGGCGCATCTCGGCGATTTCTTTGTGGCTTCGACCACAGCCCTCGCAGTGGGTCCCGTCGTCAGTGCATTCGCCTGTGCAGGGTTTGAAAATCACGGCGCTCTCCGTCTATTCCAGTCTAGGGATTCAGCTTAGCGGTATCTACCGGCCAGGCGCTTGGCCTGAGTCAATCAGGCTGAAAATGATCAGTCCTCCCGGCGAACCCGGTCGTCGGGACAGCGGCTGGTGCAGCAGTAGAAACAGTGTGTGGATCAGTAGGTGAACAGCAGACTTACGCGTGCGCTGTGGAATGCCGGATTGACCTCAATCGTACGCAGGGAGGCCTGATACGAGGCCCCGGCTACTCAACTCTGGTCGAGCTATCGGATTCACGGTGCGATCGAGAATAATCGCGCGGGATTGGCGACGAGCAGCTTTTCAACGTCCTCATCGGTGACACCGATCCCTTTCAGATAAGGAACCACTTCCGTCAGCACATAATCGTATCCATTCCCGCCGTACGCCTTGAGTTGCGTCTTGGTGCAAACGTCTTGGGACAGCAACAGTTGATCCGAATAGCCCTGCTTGACCAGGGCGGCAACGGTGTCTGCGGCACCACGGGTGTCACTGACCTTCTCTGCGAGGAGAAAGGCGACGCCGAGCAGATCGAACTCGAGCGTTACGCCGCGCGCCAGCGCCGCTGCGAGGATATCCAGTTGGTCCGGCGCGTCGCCGCCGACATGACCAACGATGACGCGCCCAAGGTCCGCGCCCTCGGCCTCGAGAATATCCAATGTCTTCATCAGTCGCTCACCGTCGCCGACCCACTGATGCAAGGTCAATGCAGCGCCCGTCTTGACACTGGCTCGTGCTGCCGCGCGCAGCTGTTTGACATCGTTGGAATCAGGCTCTGTGGCAAGATCCATAGCGGGAATTTCGCCGATGACGCCAGCATGGATCTTGTCCGGTCCAGTGCCCTCAACGATTTCAGCTACCATGTCATCGGCGAGTTCATCGACGTTCATACCGTTGAAATCGATCGGGCGCCAGCCTTCTCGATACCAGCCAGTGCCCATGACAATGTGGAGTCCACTTCTTCGCGCGAGCAGGGCGAGGCGCTCAGGGTCGCGACCGAGTCCTTTGCTGGTAACGTCAATGACGGTCGCCCCGCCCGCCGCTTTGAACGCGCCCGCTTCCTCGACCGCAAGATCGAAATCATCCAGGACCAGGGGATCTTTCGTCCGCCAAAGAACCCGGTAGACTTCAGCCCAGTTATCGAGCTTCAACTCGAGGTCGTAGACGCTCCGGTCCTCAGCACCCCCGGGCGCCCGGCGCCCCGCGCGGACCCAACGGTCGGGATCGTCGAAGGGGAGTGACAGGTCGAGAAAGAAATGCTCATGCGGCAGCGTAATGCCCGCACTTTCCGCATCGATCGGACCCAGCACCGTGATGATCTTGCCCTGATTTGCGGCACGGAATTGAGCGACGCGCTCGTCGTCGACGGCGAATGTCGGCAGGGAAAACAGCACAAGCGCCAATGCGCAGAGTGAGGCAAGCCGCAGTGGTTGAAAAATCAAGCCTGTTCCTGGTCGCCGGCGTGCAATCAAGGCCGAGCTTGCGGCAACAACAAGGCAGAAAAAGAACAGCCGTTCGGCATGCTGATCAATGCTCATCGCGGGAAGTATACACGGCCCAATATCTGCAGCCAGAAGATATTCCTCAAGTTCTTTTCCGCAGGCATTCACCCCCCAAAGTGCTGAAGGGGACAAAGCGCTGTACTGCTTGAACAACATCGACTAAACGGCGGCGTTCTGATTGATTACCATGCCGGGACCGCAACGACTGATCGGGATAACCTGCCCATGATGTTATCGAAAGCCCTTGCAGCGGGCATCGCCGCGCTGGCCCTTAGCAACGATGCCAACAGGGGAGTTTTCATGATATTACCCAGGCTCTTATTTTTTCCCGCGAGCTCGGGCGTTATCGGCAAAAATATCGAATAAACAGGCCGGATACATTTCGGACCCTTTGGGAGGGGCGCTTCAAACCCTCCCTGGTGGACAGCGAAGACTGCAGCCGCTACTTTGGGGTTAGCTTTAGCTCTCGCTTTGCCAAATTCCGGTCCGCGAATGAACGCCACCCTGGGCTTGTAACCCAACCCGTCAGCCAAGGTCCAGTGCTTGCTGTGCAACTGGCGGCCCGCGCCGCGGCACGATCCAGCTACGGTATTTGAAGTTTGCTGCAAATACACCCTGAAAGCGGGTCAAATGGAATCTGGGGCGCGGAACGAGTGCCGCCAGCCTGGCGATGGCCGCTCCTGCGCATTTCTGCGCCCGCGGCATACCGTATATCGTGTACATAAAGTCCAATGGCTCCAGGATCATGTGGGTCGACCCGTCAAGGCGGCACGACAGCGTCATGTATGGCCTGTAGAAAAAGGACTACGTCATTCGGGATCGCTGAACGGGCCCGGGTCAGGTTACCCGCTCGGCTGGGACATGTACGGCTGCCGGACCGTCAAGCCCGCGGCCTCGGCCGTATTCAGCATCAGCATGGC
>JAPHSB010000420.1 GCA_026193295.1 Lysobacterales bacterium | reverse complement strand
CGAGACCACCGGTGGGTTGTTCGACGACTCGCGCATGACCGAGACTGTCAAGGTGGGCTCAGCGACCATCGAATTCACGGACTGCAAGAGTGCTCGGTTGATTTATTCGCTGGAAGACGAAGACAGGTCAGGCGAAATCGAATTGATCCGTGCAATCCCAGGCGGAGAGGGCCTGTGTGAGAAAATGGCGGGAGCAGATTGATACTCGAGTAAGTTCCGTTCCGGGTCGAAAGCGGTCGTAAACTACTTTTTCTGACGAATGTCTGCTCTAGAGCGTGAAGCGGAACCTTGGTCGGAGTGAAGTTCGGCACTCCCAAGGTCTGCTGACGGCCAGAAGGGCGCTCAAATTCGTCCGGTGATAAGCTGCTTTTTGACTTCCCCTATCAGGCCTGCTCTCTGGAGGTGTAACAATGACGGCGACCACGGCGCTGCGCTCCGAACACGACCATATCCTGACCATGATAGCCTGCCTGCGCGCAGCTTGTGTGGCGGCTGAAAATGGCGATGGATTCGACGCTGAGACATTCCAAACGGGATTGGACTTTATCCAAAATTATGCCGATGCCTGGCACCATGCAAAGGAAGAGGAGCACCTGTTCCCGGCGCTTGAAGCCGCGGGTATGCCCCGCGATGGCGGACCCATTGCCGTGATGTTGCAGGAGCACGTGATGGGCCGCTCCTATGTGCGAAAAATAGCCGATCACCTGGAGGAAGCCAGCCATCGAGATGCCGTGGCTCGATCTACTGTTCTGAATTACACGCGGGCCTACGCAAACCTCATGACCGGGCACATCCAGAAAGAAAACGGCATCTTGTTCAACATGGCGGACCAGATACTCCTTCCGGAAGATCACACGCGCCTGGAACAGGCCTACCAGAACGCAATTCCGAGCGGTGCGACGGCGGAAACCGGTGCATATTATGAAGGAATCGTAGCAACGCTTTGCCAGCAATGGGATGTCGATCCCCGAGAGGCTGCCAGCGTAGGCGCGAATTTCCAATGTGGCTAGTTCGGTGGCACGCCAGAGGCTGGAAGCTCATGCAGGGCTAATGGCAACCGCACTTCACAAAATGCCATCGTTTCTATAATTCGAAACCTTTGACATTGGCTTTGCAGGACAAGGCCTTGATGTATTCGGCAACTGCGATGCGCATGGCTTTTGTATGCAGATAGTCGCGTATATGGGTGTGCGCCAGTGTGAAAGGTTGACGTTTGCCGGACTCCTTATCCATGAAACTGTCCGGGTTGCTGTCATAGAATCGTTGACAGGTCGCCTCATCAGCCTCGGGCACGACAAGGTCTTGCTGCAGTAGCTGATCGATTGCCGCCTCTTCCTGCTTCCCTTTACTGGTGGTTTCAATCCCTGGAAGCAAGCCGCTATCCACGGCCTGCTGCAGCAACAATTGACGTATCACCAGAGATTGCGCCGCCAGGTACCAGGCCCGTTCCCGGGTGGGTGCCGGGTGGTGCTGCATTTCCTCGCAAATTTCCGAATCGCTTATCTCGACTTCATTGACGAATATCGGCATGCCTGAACCAATCCTAAGCCCGCTTTCTGACAATCTGATAACCGCTCCGGCTCAGATACTGGACCGGTACGCTCCACACGTGGACCAGGCGGGTGAACGGAAACAGCAGGAAAATCGTCAAACCCAGCACCAGGTGGATTTTGAAGACCCACGCCTGGCCGGCTACAAAGGAAGCGGCATCGCCCTGGAAAGTAACCACGTGCTGGGCCCAGTTTGCCAGCGCCAGCATTGAGCTGCCGTCAAGATGCTGGGCGGAATAGGGAATGGTAAGCAGGCCCAGCACGAGTTGCACGAACAGGATCAACAGGATCGGCAGATCGGCGGGTTGGCTGGTCGCCCGGATGCGCGGATCCAGGATGCGCCGCCTGATCAGCAACACCATGCCGACCAGGCACATCAAGCCAAATATGCCGCCAGCCGTCATCGCCAGCACCTGCTTGGTGCCTGCCGAAATAGCAAAATGATAGGCCCAATGTGGTGTCAAGAGACCGAACAAATGGCCGAAAAACAGCATGATGATCCCGATGTGAAACAGGTTGCTGCCCACCCGCATGTCTTTTTTGCTCAGCAACTGGCTGGAACTGGCTTTCCAGGTGTACTGGTCACGATCGTATCTCAGCAGGCTGCCGAGAAAGAAAACGGTGAGCGCGAGGTACGGGTAAATACCAAAGAAAAACTGATTGATGTAGTTGGCCATGTGAATGCTTCCTACTGTGTGATCGTGATGTTCAAACCGTTTGAGGGGGCCGCACACGTGTTGCAATCGGCTCGGCCAGGCTGACTGGCAAACGCAGCCGCTTCCTCCCATTCCTTGTCCAGGGCTTCCAGGCTCGTGTCCTCCGGGCCTTCGGCCACGACCGATTTGATCCTCTCGTGGTTGGGTTTGACCCTGGACAAGGCCACCAATGCATCGAATAGTGCTGCGTAGGACGAATTCCGCTCATGCAGACGGGCCGCTATCGTCGCCATGATGTCAATGGGTTCGCCCAGCAGCGCAACCGCTTCATCGACGGGGCACAGCGAGAGGAATTCGAGGAAAAGGGGTATGTAATCAGGCAATTCCGCCTGGTTGATAAACAAACCCTTTTCTTCGTAGGCCGACAAGAGATTGACCATCGCCTGTCCACGGTCACGTGACTCCCCGTGGATGTGCTCGAACAGGTGCAGTGAATGCGACCGTCCGCGATCGAAGGTTGCAACGTAATCTTCCTGCACGCCGTAGAGTTCAGCTTTTTGCAGCTCCTCGATGAACGCCAGCACGCCAGACAATTGTCTCGTCGGCAGGAATTGTTCCTGCATCAGCATCGCTTTGCATTCTTCGAGATGTGACACCCATTCGGGTTTGGGATAGGAAATCAACAAACCCAGAATCCTAAAGGTCTTCATTTGATTTCACCTTGACGGCCAGGGTCTTTCCACTCAGCGTGTTCTTGTGCGTCGGGCTGCCGAACAGGCTGGTTTTGGTGGTGCCTTCGGAACATCCGTTGCCGAAACTGAACCCGCAAGACGAGCGGTAATTGAACGCGAGTTCATTGTCAAAGGGCGTTTCGCCGGCATATTCACGGTGGTTGGACGGGATTACATAACGGTCTTCGTAACTGGCCAACGCCATGATCCGGTACATCTCGTCCAGCGCCTGCTCAGTCAGACCCACGCGTTCCAACACTCCGGTCGCGTTGACGCCGTCAACGGTGCGGGCGCGCATGTAGGCGCGCATGGCTATCATGCGCTCGAGGGCATGTATGACCGGTTCCTCCTTGCCGGCGGTCAGCATGTTGGCCAGGTACTTGACGGGAATCCTCAGGCGGGTCACGTCAGGAATGACGCCATCGCCCGGGATCTTGCCCTGTTCTGCTGCGTTCTGTATGGGTGACAGCGGCGGGATGTACCAGACCATGGGCAAGGTGCGGTATTCCGGGTGCAGGGGGAAGGCGACCTTCCACTCCATGGCCATTTTATAGACGGGTGACTGCCGGGCCGCTTCGAGCCAACTGTCCGGCACCCCATCCTCACGTGCTTGTGCGATGACCGCCGGGTCGTTCGGGTCGAGGAAAATATCCAGTTGCGCCTGGTACAAATCTTCCTTCGCAGTGGCGCTCGCAGCTTCGCTGATCCGGTCGGCGTCGTACAACAAAACCCCGAGGTAGCGGATCCGGCCGACACAGGTCTCTGAACAGACCGTTGGGTCGCCGGCCTCGATACGCGGATAACAGAAGGTGCACTTTTCCGATTTGCCGGATTGCCAGTTGAAGTAGATCTTCTTGTACGGGCAGCCGCTGACACACATGCGCCAGCCACGGCACTTGTCCTGGTCGATCAGCACAATGCCGTCTTCTTCACGTTTGTAGATTGCCCCGCTGGGGCACGACGCCACACAGGTCGGGTTCAGGCAATGTTCACACAACCGCGGGAGGTACATCATGAAGGTATTTTCGAACTGGCCGTAGATCTCCTTCTCGATGTTTTCGAAGTTGCTGTCCTCGGCACGCTTGCTGAATTCGCCACCCAGGATTTCTTCCCAGTTCGGTCCCCAGACCGGCTTCTCCATGCGCGCACCGGTGATCGCCGAACGCATTCTTGCAGTCGGCGTGGTCCGGGATGCGGGTGCTTTTTGCAGGTGTTGGTATTCGTAGGTGAAAGGCTCGTAGTACTCGTCGATTTCCGGCAAGTCCGGATTGGCGAATATCTTGGCCAGCAAACGGAATTTTCCACCCATTTTCGGTTTGAGCTTGTTCTTGCCGCTCAAAATCCAGCCACCGTTCCAGACCTCCTGGTTTTCCCATCTGCGCGGGTAGCCGACGCCGGGCTTGGATTCGACATTGTTGAACCATGCGTACTCCACGCCCTGGCGCGAGGTCCAGACGTTCTTGCAGGTGACCGAGCAGGTATGACAGCCAATGCATTTGTCCAGGTTCAGGACCATGCCGATCTGCGCTCTGATCTTCATGCCGCTGCCTCCTCGGCGGAATCTGCCGTGGTTACATGCCATTCCACTTTTTCGAGTTTGCGCACCACCACGAATTCATCGCGGTTGGAACCGACCGTGCCGTAGTAGTTGAACCCGTAGGCCAACTGCGCGTAACCGCCGATCATATGGGTTGGTTTGACCACGGCACGGGTGACGGAGTTGTGAATGCCGCCCCGGTGGCCGGTGATCTGACTGATGGGGGTATTGATGATTTTTTCCTGGGCGTGGTACATCATGACCATTCCCTCCGGAACACGCTGGCTGACGACCGCGCGCGCAGCAATCGCCCCGTTGGTGTTGTACAACTCAATCCAGTCGTTGTCCTCGCAACCGATTTTGGCCGCATCGATTTCGCTCATCCAGACACAGGGCCCGCCGCGGCTAAGCGTCAGCAGCAGCAGGTTTTCGGAGTAGGTGCTGTGGATACCCCACTTCTGGTGGGGGGTGATCCAGTTCAATACGACCTGTTTGCCCCCCTGGCCGATTTCGTCGATCACCGGCTTGACGGTCTTGGTATTGATGGGGGGCTTGTAAACACACAGGCTTTCACCGAAATCGCGCATCCAGGCATGATCCTGGTAGAACTGCTGGCGACCGGTCAGGGTTCGCCAGGGGATCAACTCGTGAACATTGGTGTATCCGGCGTTGTAGCTGACGTGTTCGTCCTCCAGGCCACTCCAGGTCGGTGATGAGATGATCTTGCGCGGTTGCGCCTGGATATCACGGAAACGGATTTTTTCATCGTGCTTGGGCAGCGCCAGGTGCGTATGATCGCGGCCGGTAATCTTGCCCAAAGCCTGCCAGGCTTTGACGGCGACCTGGCCGTTCGTTTCCGGGGCCAGCGACAACACCACTTCCGCTGCGTCGATATCGGATTCGATCCTCGGCAAACCCTGCGACACGCCCTCATCCGTGACCCGCCGATTCAAATCACCCAGCAGGCGGACTTCGTCTTCAGTGTTCCAGGCAATGCCCTTGCCGCCGTTGCCGACCTTCGACATCAGGGGCCCCAGCGAAGTGAACTTCTTGTAGGTGTCCGGGTAGTCGCGGACCACCTCGATGTAACTCGGCATGGTTTTGCCGGGAATCGGATCGCATTCACCCTTTTTCCAGTCTTTTACATCGAGGGGCTGGCCAAGTTCGGCCGGCGTATCGTGCAGGATGGGCAACGCAACGATATCGGTTTCCGTGCCGAGATGCCCCACGCACAAATCCGCATAGACTTTGGCCAGTCGCTTATAGATATCCCAGTCGCTGCGGCTTTCCCAGGCGGGATCGACTGCGCGTGACAGGGGGTGGATAAAGGGATGCATATCGGAGGTATTGAGGTCGTTCTTCTCATACCAGGTGGAAGACGGCAGCACGATGTCTGAATACACGCAGGTCGTAGACATTCTGAAGTCCAGTGTGACCACCAGGTCCAGCTTACCCTCGGTGTCCTGCTCAACCCATTCGACCTCGCTCGGCTTTTGTCCGCCGGTTTGGCCCAGGTCCTTGCCGAGCACACCGTTTTTGGTGCCCAGCAAGTGTTTCAGCATGTACTCGTGACCCTTGCCGCTGGAACCCAAGAGGTTGGAGCGCCAGATGAACAGGTTGCGCGGAAAATTGCGCGGATCGTCCGGTGCCTGGCAGGACATCCGCAGGCTGCCGTCTTTCAACCGGCCCACCACGTAGTCGGCGCTGCTGACACCTGCAGCTTTGGCCTTCTTGGCAAGCTCCAGCGGATTTTCTTCCAGTTGTGGCGCTGACGGCAGCCAGCCCATGCGTTCGGCGCGGACATTGCAGTCGATCAGGCTCTGGTTTTCCCACGCTGAACGTTCCGCCAGCGGCGAGAGGATTTCATCCAGTTCCAGCTTCTCGTAACGCCATTGGTTGGAATGGTTGTAGAAAAACGAGGTGCTGTTCATCTGGCGTGGCGGCCGGTGCCAGTCCAGCCCGAAGGCCAGCGGAAGCCACCCGGTTTGCGGGCGCAGCTTTTCCTGCCCCACATAGTGTGCCCAGCCACCGCCGCTCTGACCCACGCAGCCGCACATGATCAGCATGTTCATGATGCCGCGATAGGTCATATCCATGTTGTACCAATGGTTAATGGCCGCACCCAGGATGACCATGGAACGGCCCCGGGTTTTGTCAGCCGTATCGGCAAACTCGCGGGCGATCTGGATGATCTGCTCACGCTTGACCCCGGTGATCTTTTCCTGCCAGGCCGGTGTGTACGGAACATCGTCGTCGTAGCTTTGCGCCACATTGGGATCGTCCAGGCCCCGATCCAGGCCGTAGTTCGCCAGCATCAGGTCGTAAACGGTGACGGCCTTCACGGCGCCTTCGGCAAGCTCCAGGTTCTTCACCGGAACCTTGCGGTTCAGGATGCTGTCGTGGTCGCTGTGCGCAAAAATGTCCTGGTCGTGCTCCTGGTTGCCGAAATAGGGGAACGCAACCGGCAGCACTTCGTCGGATTGATCCAGGAAGCTGAGGAGGGGCTTGATTTCCCTGCCGTCCAACTGGTCCTTTTCTTCCAGGTTCCACTTGCCCTGATCGCCCCAACGGGCGCCGATGGTGCCATTGGGTACGACCACCTGCCGGCTGCCTGCATCGAATACCACCGGCTTCCAGTCCGGGTTGCGTTCGTGCTGTAAGGCCCCGGGAAAGTCGGAGGCGCGCAGGGTACGCCCGGGCACCCAATGTCCGTCCCTTTTTTCCAGCATGACCAGGAATGGCATGTCAGAGTATTGGCGCACATAGTTGCTGAAATAATCACTGTGGCCATCCACGTAGAACTCTTTCAGGATGACATGGCCCATCGCCATCGCGACGGCTGCGTCGGTGCCCTGGCGTGCCGGCACCCAGGAGTCGGAGAGCTTGGCAACCTCGCTGTAATCCGGCGTGACCGCGACGGTCTTGGTGCCCTTGTAACGGACTTCGGTAAAGAAGTGCGCATCCGGCGTACGCGTCTGCGGCACATTGGAACCCCAGGCGATTATATAGTTGGAGTTGTACCAGTCGGCGCTTTCCGGCACGTCGGTCTGTTCACCCCAGACTTGTGGCGAACTGGGCGGCAAATCGCAGTACCAGTCGTAAAAACTCATGCAAACGCCGCCAATCAGCGACAGGTAACGTGAGCCCGCGGCATACGAAACCATGGACATGGCAGGGATGGGCGAAAATCCGATGACCCGGTCCGGTCCGTACTTCTTGGCGGTATAAACATTCGCGGCCACGATGATCTCGTTGACCTCGTCCCATTCGCCGCGAACCATTCCGCCCAGGCCGCGTGCGGCCTTGTAGGCGCTGGTCACTGATTCGTCCTCGACCAGGTGCTGCCAGGCGACGACCGGGTCGGTGTGCTGTTCCCGCAGACTGCGCCAGGACTTCAGTAACTGGCTGCGAATCATCGGATACTTCAGGCGCGCAGAGCTGTACAAATACCAGGAATAGCTGGCGCCCCTGGAGCAGCCGCGGGGTTCGTGGTTGGGCAGATCCGTTCGGGTGCGCGGATAATCGGTCTGCTGGGTTTCCCAGGTCACGAGGCCACCCTTGACGTAAATCTTCCAGCTGCAGGACCCGGTACAGTTCACCCCGTGGGTCGAGCGCACGACCTTGTCATGCGACCAGCGACCTCGGTAGGCACGTTCCCAGTCGCGGGATTCTCCGGTCGTAATACCGTGCCCCTCGGAAAAGGTTTCCGGCCTCTTCCGGGTAAAGTAGGTCAGGTTGTCAAGAAAGTGGCTCATGGCATGCTCCGGGAGTTACGGATTGTGGAACTCTGCGCCCTTGCGCAGATAGAACCACCAGTTGATCACGATGCAGACACCGTAGAAAGCGGCGAAACCGAACAATGCGTTTTCGGGGGTGGTCGCCTTGATTTGTTCGCCCAGCACCTGCGGGATATAAAAGGCGCCGTAGGCCGCGATCGCGGAGGTCCAGCCAAGGACGGGCCCTGCCTGTTCCTTGTTGAAGACCTGTGAAATGGTTCGGAAGGTGGACCCGTTGCCGATGCCGGTAGCCGCGAACAACAACAGGAACAGCAACAGGTAGGGCACGAAATATTGTTCCGGGGTCGGCGACGAATAGGCCTGTTTGAGAAAGTAGGCCACACCCAGTGCACTGCCGAACATGATCACTGAAATAATCTGGGTTACCTTGGCCCCGCCCATCTTGTCGGAGATCATGCCGCCCACCGGACGAATCAGCGCACCGATGAAGGCGCCCATCCAGGCATACATCAATGCAGAGGGACCGTTGGGGTTGACCAGGTCATGGGTCATCACGCCATCGACTTCGATGTGTTGATAGCCGAAGACCACCTTGATGGCCAGGGCGAAAGCGGCGGCGTAACCAATGAAGGAGCCGAAGGTCATGGTGTAGATGACGGTCATCACCCAGGTATGCTTGTTCTTGAAGATCTGGTATTGGCGCTTCAGGTTTACGCCTACATCACCCGGGATGATCCTGAGCAACACGACGGTTGCAACCACCACCAGCAGCAAAACGATTTCCTTCGGCACATTCCAGCCGGAACCACTGGCGTCCTCCGGCAGCATCAGCCATAGACCGCTGCCAGCAGTGAACAGCGCGATAAGCAGCATGAAACTGATAATCGCGAAGGACGAGAAGGGGTTGCCGATATGCGGCGAGACATGTTCATCGCGAATATTGTTCATACCAAACCAGCCCAAAAAGGCCAGCGGTACCAGGAACAGCAGCCAGACGAAACCCGCATTCTGCAGCCAGGTTTCCGTGCCCGCCGGAATCTTGCCGATCAGGGTTCCGCTGGCCGTCTGCAGCGTCATCGAATCACCGCCAAACAGGGCAAAGGTCATGCTCAAGGGAACCAGTATCTGCATCGTGGTGACGCCAAAGTTGCCCAGGCCGGCATTCAGGCCCAGCGCCAGGCCTTGCTGTTTCTTGGGATAGAAAAAGCTGATGTTCGACATGGAGGAGGCGAAGTTGCCGCCGCCGAAACCCGACAGCAGCGCCAGCAACTGGAATTGCCAGAAAGGCGTGTCCGGGTCTTGCAGCGCGATACCGGTGCCAAGTGCCGGGATCATCAGTAACGCAGTAGTGAAGAAGATGGTATTCCGGCCACCGGCAATTCGAATGAAAAAAGTGCTCGGGATTCGCAGGGTGGCCCCGGACAGGCCGGCAATCGCCGTCAGCGAGAACAGTTCGGATTTCGCGTAGGGAAATCCCAGGTTCAGCATCTGGACGGTGATAATGCCCCAGTACAACCAGACGGCAAAACCGCACAAAAGGCTGGGGACGGAGATCCACAGGTTTCGGGATGCGATGGATTTGCCCGTTGCGGCCCATTCCTGCGGATCTTCCGGGTTCCAACTTTGAATGTCTTTAGCCATAGGGTTCTCCTGGCGTTTTTGTTTTCAAATGCACTCTGCTCCGGACTTGCTGCAATCTTCAGCCTGTCAGTCGCATCTCACCTCAGCGTTCCTGCGCCTGTACCACCACCAGGTGGCAAACGCGCAGGTCAGGTAAAACACGCTGAATACACTCATGGCAAAGTGAGTAGAGCCGGTGGTCTGGATGGATGTTGCGACCAGCGCCGGTATGAAAAACAATCCCAGCGCGGCGATTGCACTCGTGAAACCCAGCGCAACCGATGCCTCGACATCGCCCGCTGTAATGGCTGCTTCCTGCTCGGCCCGGTCTTTCCCCTTGACGGACCGCTCGTGGAGTTGTCGGAAAACGTTCGGTACGACGTGGAATACCGATCCGTTACCGATACCCGCTGTCAGGAACAGCAGCATGAAAGCCATGAAAAACCCTGCAACGTCACTGGTGCCGGTTTGTGAGGGCAGACTCACAATTGCCCAGATACCGGCAAGGAACATGACCGCAAAATTCCAGAAGGTGACTTTGGCGCCACCAATCCGATCCGACAGCCAGCCCCCGAGTGGCCGAATCAGCGCTCCTACCAGTGGTCCGACGAACGCCCACTTGAGCGCTCCGGATTCGGAGAACAGCACCGTCAGCAGAAAGGGGAAGGCCGCGGCAAACCCGATGAAGGAACCGAAAGTGCCCGTGTAGAGCCAACTCAGCACCCAGGCATGTTTACGTCCGAAAATCGCGGTCTTCTCACTGTAGGTCTCCTGCACACCACGCAGATTGTTCTGGCCGAAGGCGGCGGCGACGGTCGCGAGCAGGATGAACGGTATCCAGATCAGGCCCGCATTTTGCAGCCATACCTGGCTGGTGACTCCACCCAGCTCATAGGTCTGCGGCAGGCCGCCCTTGTAGGCCAACGCGCCACTGAAGATCACCAGCGGCACCACGGCTTGCATGATGCCGACACCGAGGTTGCCGATGCCGGCATTCCAGCCCAGCGCTGCGCCCAGCTTTTTCTTGGGGAAGAAAAAGCTGATATGG
>JAPHSB010000058.1 GCA_026193295.1 Lysobacterales bacterium | reverse complement strand
CTGGCGAACGGATCGGCCCAGGGATCCATGAAGCTGACAATGCGGCGCAGCCTGTAGGGCTCCATGGCGGCAAAACCGAACGCCGGCAGCGTCAACATACCCAGCACCAGAACGTGGCGCCAGGCCGCGCCCGCCAGCCATACCATGCCGGCGACGATGGCCGTGATCACGGCCGCGCTGCCCATATCCGGCTGCAGCAAGAGGATGAGGGACAGGAGACCGGCAAAAATCAGGGGCTTGAACGTGTCGAAAAACCGCGACCTGACCAGCTGTGACTTGCGCGCCAGGTAACCCGCGAGATACAGGATGACCATCAGCTTGACGGCTTCGACTGCCTGAAAATTGAGGATGCCCAGGCGGATCCAGCGTGTGCTGCCGTTCACCGTGGCGCCCAGCCCGGGGACGAAGACGGCCAGCAGCAGGAGTATCGAAAGCGCCATCATCGGCCGGCTGATCCGCTCGAAAAACGCGATCGGTATCACCCTCAGCGACAAGGCCAGGCCGACACCAATGACGATGAAGACCAGGTGCCGCAACAGGTAATGATAACTGTGCATGCCCTGCCCTTCGGCAATGGCGATCGAAGCGGAACCCACCATGACGATGCCGATCGAGAGCAACAGCAGGCTGGGAACGAGGAGCCAACTGTCCGGGCGGATCGGTATGGGCGAAAGGCCCGCCTGGTAGGCCTGCTTTTTGGGACCGGTGCGCCTGCTTGTCGTGATCATTTTCCGCATGGCTCAGCTCACCTGATTTTCAGTGTCGCCAGCCCGGCGAGTACAAGGATGACCGAGATGATCCAGAACCGCACGATCACCCTTGGTTCCGGCCAGCCCTTCAGTTCGAAGTGATGGTGGACCGGCGCCATGCGGAATATCCGTTTGCCGGTGAGCTTGAAAGAAGCAACCTGCAGGATCACCGAAACCGTTTCCATAACGAACACGCCGGCCATGACGATAAACACCAGTTCCTGGCGCACGATGACGGCGATCAGCCCCAGCGCGGCTCCGACGGCCAGGGCGCCGATATCGCCCATGAAAATCTGCGCCGGGTAGGTGTTGAACCAGAGGAAACCCAGCCCGGCGCCGGCCAGGCCGCCGCAGAAGATGGCGAGCTCGCCGGCGCCCGGCAGGAAGGGCAGCCCGAGGTAACCGGAGAACACGGCGTGCCCGGCAACGTAGGCGAATATGCCGAGCGCCGCCGCAACGAACACCGAAGGCATGATGGCCAGACCGTCCAGGCCATCGGTCAGGTTTACCGCGTTGGAAAAGCCCACCACCATGAAATAAGTGGTGGCGATGTAAAACACGCCCAGCGGAATCGCAACGTCCTTGAAGAACGGGACGATAAGCTCGGTGGCGGCGGGGACGTCCGCCGTCGCATACAGGAACCCCGCCACCAGCAGGCCGGCCACGGACTGTCCCAGGTACTTCCAGCGCGCGGGCAGACCCGCCGAGTCCTGCAGCACGAGTTTGCGGTAATCATCGATCCAGCCAATCAGGCCGAATGCCAGCGTCACGAGGATCACCACCCAGACATAGCGGTTGCCGAGATCGGCCCACAACAGCGTAGCCAAGACGATCGAGAACAGGATCAGCGCGCCGCCCATCGTGGGCGTCCCGGCCTTGGAGAAGTGACTCTCAGGCCCGAGTTTACGGATGGGTTGCCCCATCTGCTGCCGGACCAGGCGCCGGATGAACCAGGGGCCAAGCAGCAGGGACAGGAGCAGGGCCGTCAGGGCGGCCAGGATAGTGCGAAGCGTTATATAGCCGAATACGTTGAAGAAGGAGTCGACCTCAGACAGTTGCTGGAATACCCAGAACAGCATCAGATGGCCTCTCTCATGCCGGCGTCCCGGGTGACGGCTTCCACGACCGCCTCCATGCCCATCGACCGCGACCCTTTGACCAGGCAGTTGATGCCGGGATGCAGGCTCCGCCGCAGAGATGCAGCCAGCTCCTCGCGGGTGGCGAAATGCTCAGCTCCTGCACCAAATGCGTCAACCGCGTGGACGGACATGTCGCCGGTGGCGAACAGTCGCTTGACGCCCATGGCCTTCGCGGCGTCGCCGACCTCGCGGTGCATCTTGGGGCTGTCGGTGCCCAGCTCCTTCATATCGCCCAGCACCAGCCAAGGTGTACCCTGCATGCTGGAAAGAACCTGCAACGCTGAATACAGCGAAGCGGGATTGGCGTTGTAGGTATCGTCGATGACCGTCCAACCGGCGGCGGTCTCGATGAAATTCAGACGCCCGGGTACCGGCCCCACGCCTTCCAATCCGTGACGGATACTGTCCAGGCCGATCCCGGCCGCCAGTGCAACGGTTGTCGCTGCGGCAGCATTGAGCCGGTTGTGGGCGCCCGGCAGGGAGAGGCGCAGGTCGAACGCGCCCTCCGGTGTCCGGATGACGGGACATTGCTCGTCCCCGGCCACCTGCACGTCGCACTCCGGGCCACTGCCGAAGGTCAGCACGTTGCCGGCGCGGTTTACTTGCAGCCAGTACTCCTTCCACGGCTCGTCCGCGTTGACGATGGCATAACCGTCGGCTGGCAGTGCGGCATACATCTCGCCCTTGGCGTGGGCTACGCCCTCCTCGCTGCCGAAGCCTTTCAGGTGGGCCGGGCCGATGTTGGTGATCAAGCCGATATCCGGCCGGGCGATGTCGGCCAGGTACGCGATGTCACCGGCTTTGTTGGCGCCGAGTTCGAGTACCGCGAAACGGTGACGCGGCTCCAGGGCAAACAGGCTCAGTGGCAGACCCAACTCGTTGTTGTAATTGCCGCGGGTCGCCAGAACCGGTCCTGCCGACTTCAGAATACCCGCCACCATTTCCTTGACCGTGGTCTTGCCGTTGCTGCCGGTGATGCCGACAACCAGCGGGTCGAGACGCTGCCGCAGCAGCGCGGCCAGGCGGCCCAGCGCGTTCAGCACATCGGCGACGACGAGTTGCGGCACGTCGAGATCGAGCCGGCG
>JAPHSB010000089.1 GCA_026193295.1 Lysobacterales bacterium | reverse complement strand
GCGTCATCGGCCCTACCCCACCGGGTACCGGGGTGATCCACGACGCGCGTTTTGCCGCCGACTCGAAATCGATATCACCCACCAGCCGGCCATCCGGCAGACGGTTGATCCCCACGTCCACGACAATCGCGCCGCGGGGTATCCACTCCGAATCGATGATGCCGGGCTTGCCGATCGCGCTGATCAGGAGTTCCGCGCCACGCACGTGTTTGTCGAGGTCATGGGTAAACCGGTGACTGACAGTGACCGTCGAACCGGTCAGCAGCAGCTCCAGCGCCATCGGCCGGCCCACGATGTTGGAGGCGCCGACGATCACGGCGTGCATGGAGCGATTGGCGATGCCGTAATAATGCAGCAGCGCCATGATCCCGCGCGGCGTGCAGGGCCGCAGTCCGGGCTGGCGCAGGGCGAGTTTGCCTACGTTGAAGGCATGGAAGCCATCGACGTCCTTGTCTGAGCAAATGCGGTTGGTGACCGACGTCTCCTCGATATGGTCCGGCAGGGGCAACTGCACCAGGATACCGTCGATTTGCGGATCCTCGTTGAGCCGGTCGATCAGGCCCAGCAACTCATCCTGCGTCGTGGTCGCGGGCAAGTCGAAATCGCGTGCCAGGATACCGGCCCGCTCGCAATCGCGGCGCTTGGCGCGGACGTAGATGGACGAAGCAGGGTCGCTGCCGACCAGCACGACCGCCAGGCCGGGGCGCCGCCCACCACCTAGCACGTGCGCCTCGATGGACTCCCGAACACAGCCGATGATGGCTGTGCTCACCTCTTTGCCATCGAGGATTTTTGCATTGGGGGGCTGATCCGGTGTATTCATGGTGTCTGGGCCGTGGCTCGCTTGTTGTTCATTGTGCCCGGCATTGTATTTTATTTAGCGAGGTATACGCCATGCGCGTTCACGAATTTGCCTTTCGTTCGGTAACCGGCGCCAGCATGCCGCTGGAACGCTGGAAGGGCCAGCCGCTGCTTCTGGTCAACACCGCATCGGAGTGTGGCTTCACCCCCCAGTATGCGAAGCTGCAGGCCGTGTGGCAGGAATATCGGCACAGCGGCCTGGTGGTCATCGGCATCCCATGCAACGACTTCGGGGCCCAGGAGCCGGGAGACGAAGCAACCATCCACGAGTTTTGCAGCAGTCACTTCGGGGTGACTTTTCCGATGACGGAAAAACAGTCCATCCTCGGCCGACGCCCGCATCCGCTGTTCATCGCCATGCGCGAGGAATTCACCAGCGACATCCTGCCCCGCTGGAATTTCCACAAATACCTGTTTGGCCGTGAGGGTGACCTGGTTCACCACTGGCCCTCGAAGGTAGAGCCCGATGAACCCGGCTTTCGTCACGAAATCGAAAGGAATCTCAATTCCTGGACGGTCTGACGGCGCAAGCCGTTCGGCACTGCGGCCGCTACTTGCGGCCCTTGCGCGCGGTGAATTTCCTGAGGCGCCGTCGTTTGTCGAGCTGGCGCGGTGTCAGTTTGTTCTTGCGGTCCTTGTAGGGGTTGTCGCTGTCCCGGAAATCGATGAACAACGGCGTGCCCTTGAGCTTGAAGTGCTTGATGAAGCGACTGGCCAGGAAGCGCCGGTATGAATCGGGAATGGTATCGGTCCGGCTTCCATGTATGACGATGCGGGGCGGCAGCTTGCCGCCGGCGTGGGCATAGCGCAGCTTGGCCGTCCGACCCTGGCGCATGGGCGGCTGGTGTGCTTCGAACGCGGCCCTGAGCACGCGTGTCAGCTCCGGCGTACTGAACTCGGTCATGGCGCTGCGCCAGGCACGCTGAACCGCATCGAGCAACTCCTGCAGACCCGATCCGTGCAGCGCTGAAATCGTCACCCGCTGCGCCCAGTCCACATAGGTCAGTTTGCGCTCCAGTTCGGTGCGCACCGCTTTGCGGTGGTCCGCGTCCAGACCGTCCCACTTGTTGAGCGCGATGACCAGCGCCCTGCCCTGCGTCAGCGCATGCCCCAGCAAGGTGGTGTCCTGGTCTGTGAGGCCTTCGCGGGCATCCAGCATCAATACCACGACGTGGGCGCGGTCGATGGCCTGCAGCGCCTTGATGGTGCTGAACCGCTCGACCGCATCGGCGATCTTGGAGCGGCGCCGGACGCCGGCGGTGTCGACCAACAGGTATTTCTGCCCGTCGCGCTCGAGTTCGACGCTGATGGTATCCCGGGTGGTACCTGGCTGATCGAACGCCATTACGCGCTCTTCCCCCAGCAAGCGGTTCACCAGGGTGGACTTGCCCACGTTCGGGCGCCCAACGATGGCCAGCCGGAGACGCTCCGGATCTTCCTCCGCAGTCTCTTCTTCTTCGGTTTCGGGCAGGCAGTCGTCGACCGCGTCCATCATCGCATCCAGACCGCGCTGGTGCGAGGCCGTTACCAGGTGCGCCTCGCCCATACCCAGGCGGGCGAACTCGACCGCAGCTACGGATTCGTCCATGCCGTCGACCTTGTTCGCCACCAACAGGACTTCCTTCGAAGCGCGCCGCAACAAGGCTGCGATCTCCTGGTCCTCGCCGGTGAGTCCGTCGCGCGCGCTCACGACGAACAAGACCAGTTGCGCTTCATCGATAGCCTGGTGAACCTGCCCGGCGGTCAGGTAGTCGATGCCCTCGGCCTGGGAAACCAGCCCACCGGTATCGACCAGCAGACAGGGACGGCGCCCCACGCGCGAGATGCCGTACTGGCGATCGCGCGTGACGCCCGGCACGTCGGCCACCAGTGCGTCGCGTGTTCGGGTCAGCGCGTTGAACAGGGTGGATTTACCGACGTTCGGCCTTCCGACTATGGCGACAACGGGTAACACGGGCGATGCCCTGCCGCCGGGCTACAAGGCGGAACCGGCACGGAAGGCGATCAGGTCGCCCTTCTGTGTGAGAACGTACATGGTCGTGCCGACGGTCAGCGGCGCAGCCGCGAACCCATTCTTGCCGGCCCTGTTTCGGGCCACGAAGGAGCCGATCTCACTGTCGAGCCAATGGAGATAACCTTCCTGGTCGCCCACGACCACGTAGTCGCCGTAAAAGGCCGGCCGCGTCAGACCGCGGTTGGTCAATTGGTCGACCTTCCAGATGGTTGAGCCGTTGCGGCGATCGAGCATCCACAGGTCATCGTTCTTCTCGCTCACCGACAGGTTGGTGCGATCAACCACGACGCCGGTTGCCGACGAGATGTCCTTGAACCACAGCAGCCGGCCAGAGTCGGCAGCCAGCGACACGATCCGGGATTTGTAGCTCGACACGATCAGGTCCGATGCCACGATGACCATCTGTTGCCCGATATCCGCCAGGCGCTCAAGTTCCGTACGCCCTTCCTGCGAGGAGATGGCCTGGCTCCATACCACGCTGCCGTCGGCCAGCCGCAATGCGACCACGCTGCCATCGTCGTAGCCGACAAAGACGATACCTGCCCGAATCAGCAGGTCGGCTTCGCCGCGCAGCGCAAGCAGGGGAACCTTGTGATCGTAGATCCACAAGCGCCGGCCACTGACCGCGTCGAGCCCGAACACGCGGCCGTCGATGCACCGAACAGCGACGATTCCGTCGGCGGATGCGGGCGGCGACAATACTTCCGAGGAGACCTGGGCGTTCCACAGCTCGGCCCCACCCGAGCGGTCGTACGCAATCACGCGGCCGTCGATGGTGCCCATGTAGATGTGATCATCGTCGAGCCCCGGTCCGCCGGAGAACGGCTGCTTGGTCTTGAGCTGCCATTTCATGCGGCCGGACTCCGCATCGACCGCGGCCAGACGGCCTTCGTAGTCGGCCGCGATCAGGATACCTGAGGAGTAAACCGGCGCCATGCTCAGACCCTGCTTGCCCATGCCGTCGCCAATACTGGTCGACCAGATCTTGCGGACCTTGAGCGACTCCTCGAACTCGACCAGCGGCGCGGGATCGCCCGGCTCCGGATCCCCCCAGCTGCGAATCCAGCTGCAGCCCTGCAGCAGGACAAGCGCGAGGGACAGGGCCAGAAACGGCTTGGCGATCAGCCGCCAGAGATTCACGATTCGGTGCCGTCGTCAGGTAGCTCGGCGCCCAGGGCCTGTAGTTTCATGCGCAGTTTGGCGCGGTCGCCGACGCCGCTTTCCAGTTGCTGCAGCGCTTCCAGGTAGGCAGCCGCGGCCTCGTCGGTTTGGCCCTGTGAATAATGGATATCCCCGCGGACCTCGGCGAAACGGGATTCAAAACCACTGATTTCCGTCGCGCCGTTGAGGACCTGCAGCGCCTCATCCGCCCGGCCCAGGTCGAGCAGGACGCGAGCCAGGCGCTCCCGCGCGACCGTGGCGAGGGCCTTGGGATGACCGTTATCCATCACTGACCGGTAGAGTCCGATCGCCAGGTCGGCCTGGTTCAAGTCGATCCGGGCGCGCGCCATTTTCAGCGCAGCCATCGAAGTGTAGGGGGACTTGGCAAAATCGTCCTGTAAATTCTGGAAGTTCTCCATGGCCGCATCGACCTGCCCGGCCGAGAGCAGCTGATCCATCACCTCGAATTCGGTGGCGGCCCGCTGCCGGCTGTTTTCCTGCCAGCTCTGCCATTGCTTGAAGCCAAACAGGCCGCCAAAGGCGATGACCAGGCCCATGACAATGGCGCTGCCATTTTCCCGCAGCCATTTCTTGACAATCTCGCCCTGCTCGTGGGCGTCGTAAATCTCTACCATGATAGTATCCAGGGGGTCGCGAAAACTGCCTATCTTAGCATGAGCCGGCCATTCCGGGTCCTGCCTGTTTGAACCAATCTTTCAACCAGTCGGCAAGACGATCCAGCGGGATCTGCTGCTGGGCTTCCTGCGAACGCAACGGCTTCACCGTTGCCTGCCCTTGCCTGATTTCATCTTCGCCGAGCACCACGGCGAGGCTGGCGCCGCTGCGGTCAGCCCGTTTGAATTGGGCTTTGAAGCTGCCACCACCCAAATTGGACTGGATGCGCAAGCCCGGCACGTCCTCCCGCAAACGTTCGGCGATTGCCAGCCCGTCCTCGACAGTACCCTGCCCGGCCATCACGAGGTATACATGGGGGGCTTCCGCCTCCGCTGCTACCTGCATGCGCATCAACTCGACCAGGCGCTCCTGGCCCATTGCGAAACCGACGCCGGGCCAGGCTTTGCCGCCCTGGATTTCGACCAGTCCATCATAGCGGCCTCCCGCGCATACCGTGCCCTGGGCGCCCAACGCGTCCGTGACCCACTCGAAAACGCTGTGGCAGTAATAATCCAGGCCACGCACCAGCCGCGGGTTGACCACGTATGCCACGCCGAGCCGCTCCAGCAGGCGTCGAAATTCGTCGAAATGCGCGAGCGACTCGGCACCGAGAAAGTCGTGCAACAACGGCGCCTCGCCCAACAACGCCTGCATTTTGGGATTCTTGCTGTCCAGTATGCGCATCGGGTTGCGATCCAGCCGCCGGCGGCTGTCTTCATCCAGCTCGTTCTTGCGTCCGGACAGAAAGGCATGCAGATCGGTGCGGAAGGCCGCGCGCTCCTCCGCCGAACCCAGTGAATTGATTTCCAGCCGCAGCTCGTCCAGGCCCAACCGCCGCCAGACCCTCTGGGCCATGGCCAGCAGTTCGGCTTCGGCGTCGGGGCCAACCGCGCCGAACACCTCCGCGCCTACCTGGTGAAATTGGCGGGTGCGGCCTTTCTGCGGCCGTTCCCGGCGGAACATGGGTCCCATGTACCAGAGCCGCAAAGGCGCGCCGTACAACAGGCCGTTCTGCAGAACCGCGCGGACCACGCCGGCGGTTCCCTCGGGTCTCAGGCTCAGCGAATCGCCGTTGCGATCCACGAAACTGTACATTTCCTTCTCGACCACGTCGGTGGCGTCACCGATGGCGCGGGCAAACAGTTCGGTCTTTTCCACGACCGGGACGCGAATCTCGTTGAAACCATACGCCGAGAATACGTCCCTGATGGTCTGTTCAAACCGGTGCCAGAGATGCATGTCCTCGGGAAGCAAATCATGCATGCCCCGAATTGAATTGATGGTCGAAGTCACAGGTGATTCAGTTCTCTTTGCAACCGTCGCGCTGAGCGGATCGGCGACTTACCGGGTTTCATCGGAATGGGGTGTGCCCTGCCCGCTGATTTTCAACGCTTCACGGAATCAGCGGTTACGCTGTCGTCCGGGGCTGATTCGCCGGCCAGGGTCAGGCGCGCGACATCTCCGCTCGTGTGCGGAGCCAGGTCGACCGGTTCACCGTCCAGGGTCAGCTCGACGGCTGAAGCGCGCCCCAACATCACCTGGAATGGCCCGGAACCGCTGTAAGTTCGTTCATGCCCCGCCCTGATCAGGTCGAGTTCCATCTGGGCGCCCTGGCCGTCGAGAATCTCCACCCAACTGTCCGCGGAGGTTTTGACCATGATCTGATGAGCGCCCGGCTCGAGCCCGGTCACCTCGGCCTTGCCGTCGATCGCCGCCCAGGCCTGTTCGGCGGCAGCCGCACCGCCGCGTTCGCCGCGCTGCTGCATCACTTCGACGGAGGCAATGGACGCGCTCAGATGGGTACTTGCCGGGCGGGTCGGCACAACGCCCTCATCCTTGCCGGCGGGCGCGGATTCAGCGGGCGTAACGGCCGCGGCGGTCAGCTGGGAATCGCCCTGGGAAAAACGTACGGCTTCGTGCGTGAACTGCCAGGCCAGTGCCGCGATGATGGCAGAGGCCGCCAGGTAACTGGATGCCTTGAGCCACGTCTCGGTGCGGCCGCGAGTCGACTTGACGCTGAAAACGGACTGAACGGTCGGCTCCGCACCCCGCACGTGTTCCATGCGCTCTTCGATGTCGGCGAGGTCCACGGCCAGGGCGCGGGCATAGTTGCGTATATAACCGCGCAGGTAAACGGAGGGGATGCCGGCGGTTTCACCGCTTTCGATCGCTGCGAGCACGGAGGGTTTGATCCTCGATATCTCGCCGGCCCGCTCGAGCGTCAACCCTGCCTGCTCGCGCCGGACCCGAAGGAGATCGCCAGGCTGCATCGGTATCAGTTCTTTCTGATTATTCATTGCTGCTCCTGGCTGCCTGCCCCACCTGTCGCCATGGCGCCCGGGTACCGTTCCATGAGTTCGAGGCGGTAACGTTCCGCCGACGCCTGGTCGCCCAACCGGGTTTCGATGTTATACCCCAGCGACAAGCTGTCCCGGGTCGTCGGACTGACGGCTTCGAACCGCTGCAAAAATGCCCTCGCGCGCAGGTACGACTCCTTTCGATAACTGACTTCGGCCATCGGCAAAAGCGCAGCTCCGAGCTGATTATCATATTCAAGTGATTGTCTCAAATAGGTTTCCGCTTTGTCCAGATCGCCTATCGCCAGGGCGCAGGCGCCCGCGTTGGAGAGCGCGACGGCGGGTGTATCGTAGAACGGATCGTCTACCGCGGTCAGGAAATAGCGTTCGGCCTCCTTCTGCTTGCCGGTACCGCACAGAAACGCCCCGTAATTGTTGTTGACGGACCCGTCCTTCGGGTCGTACTGGACCGCCTTGCGATATTCCACGCCGGCCTCATCCATTTGGCCAATCGTCTCGTACAGCACCGCCAGCATGGTGTGCGCCGGCGCGTAGGTTTTGTCATAGGCGACGGCGCGCTTCAGTTTCTCGAGGGCGACTTCATACTCACCCCGGTCCATGTACTGGCGTCCCAACGAGGTGTTGGTTTCCGCCGCCCGGCGCAGCTCGGTGTCCGACTTCTTTGGCGATGAAGAACAGGCCACCAGTAGCAGCGCCAGGCCAAGTATTGTCAATCGCGACGTGGTCTTCACCAGTTCAAATCCTTTGCGTCTGTTCGCGAATCCGCTGACTGCGGCGAGTGCGGTCCAACACCTTGCCGACCAATTGTCCGCAGGCTGCATCGATGTCGTCACCACGCGTTTTGCGCACGGTGGCGATGAGCCCTCCTTCCATCACGATGCCCTGGAATTCGCGGATCCGCCGTTCCGGCGAGCAGCGGTAGCGGGTGCCGGGAAACGGATTGAAGGGGATCAGGTTCAACTTGCTGGGCAGGCGCCTGAGCAGCTTGACCAACTGGCGGGCATGCTCCGGATGATCGTTCACACCGTCGATCAAGGTGTACTCGAAGGTCACGGTGCGCTTGTGCTTTTCAGAAACGTAATCGGCGCAACTGCGCATCAGTTCGCGGATCGGGTATTTGCGATTCAGAGGCACCAGTGTCTCCCGCAACCGGTCCTCCGGCGCGTGGAGCGAGACCGCCAGCGCCACGTCGATCGTGTCACGCAAGCGGTCGATGCCTGGAACCAGGCCGGCGGTGGACAAGGTCACGCGCTTGGCCGCCATCCCGAAGCCCAGGTCATCCCGCAGCAAGGAAAGCGCCGGTACCACGGCGTCGAAATTCAGCAACGGTTCGCCCATTCCCATCAGCACTACGTTGGTGATGCGACGCAAACCATTGCGCTCGTGCCCGAGTGACTGCGCCGCCTGCCAGACCTGGCCGATGATTTCAGCCGTCGTCAGGTTGCGGCTGAAACCCTGGGCGCCGGTGGAACAAAACGTGCAATTGAGGGCACAGCCAATCTGCGAGGAAATACACAGAGTGCCGCGATTCGGCTCGGGTATGAATACCGTTTCCACGGCATTGCCGCCACCGAAACCCATCAGCCACTTGGTGGTGCCATCGGCCGATACCTGTTCGCTCAGAATCCTGGGCGGCTCGATTTTGGCCACCTGCTGCAGCTGCTGCCGCAGCTCCAGGCCCAGGTTGGTCATGGCCGCAAAATCCGTCACGCCCTGGTGATAAACCCACTTCAGTACCTGCTGAGCCCGGAACGGTTTCTCACCCAGCGAGCCGAAGAACGCCCGCAACGCGGCCTGGTCCAGGTCCAGCAAGTTGATTGGGCGGGCGATTGCGTTCATGGTGTGCTCAGCTGACACGGGCCTCAGCGGGGACAGATCTCGTCTTCGCCGAAGAAACAGGCGATCTCAACCGCTGCCGTTTCCGGCGCATCGGAACCGTGGACCGCGTTGGCGTCAATGCTTTGGGCGAAATCCGCGCGTATCGTTCCGGCCGCGGCCTCCTGCGGGTTGGTTGCACCCATCAGTTCGCGGTTCAAGGCAATCGCATTCTCGCCTTCCAGGACCTGGATCATGACCGGCCCCGAGGTCATAAAGGCCACGAGATCGTTGAAGAACGGGCGCTCGCGGTGCACCGCGTAGAATTCTTCCGCTTTGGCGCGGTCGAGGTGTTTCATTTTCGCCGCAACGATGCGCAAGCCGGCGCCCTCGAAACGGCTGTAAATTTGCCCGATCACGTTCTTGGCGACGGCATCCGGCTTGACGATGGATAATGTTCTCTCGACTGACACTTATGAACTCCTTATAACTGATTGTATATTAAAAATAATCTAAAAGGCGGGAAAGATTGAAAAAAGCGGCCGCAAATCAGAACAATTTTACGGACAAGTCAGGCGGGGCGCAATGACGCCCCGGTCCCCGCTAAGCGGGCGAGTCCGTGTGCAACACGCGGCCTTGCTTGACCCTCGCTTCGCGGGAAACTTATGATGAGGCTCGACTGCCGAACCGCAGTCGGGAGCGCATGTCCAGGGATGGATGGTATTAGAGCAATGCAGGAGCAATTGCCGAGGGACGCGAGACTCGTAAAGTACAGAACCAGAAGAATAACCGCACCCAGAGGGCATCCATGGAGATTCTGTATTTTGTTGTCCTGATCCTCACGGTCCTGATCCTGGCATACAACCGGGTGCCGCTCCTGATGGCCATGGCCATCATGGTCGGGCTCACCGTCGGCTGGACCGAACTGCGCCACCTGTTCTACGTCCCCAGCTGGTTTCGCTTCGCCAACGGCATCGTTGGGGTTACGCTGATCGGGTTCAGCATCACTCCGCTGCGCCGCCTGCTGATCAGTGATCGCGTCTACGGCCTGTTTCGCAAGGCATTGCCGACGATGTCGGCGACCGAACAGGAGGCCCTGGCGGCAGGTACGGTATGGTGGGACGGCGAGATTTTTTCCGGCCGTCCGCGCTGGAAAATCCTGCTCAAGACACCTGCCCCGGCCCTGAGCGCCGAGGAACAGGCCTTCCTCGACGGCCCGGTTGAGGAACTCTGCCGCATGGCGCACGACTGGGAAATCTGTGACACCCACCGCCGCCTGCCGGAGGAGCTCTGGTCCTACATCCGCGAGCATCGCCTGTTGGGCATGATCATCCCGAAAGAACATGGCGGCCTCGGATTCTCCGCGCAGGCACATTCAGCCGTCGTGATGAAGCTCGCGAGCCGCAACCTCACCAGCGCCATAACCGTCATGGTGCCCAACTCTCTGGGTCCGGCGGAACTCCTGCTGCACTACGGCACGAAGGAGCAAAAGGAGCATTATCTGCCGCGCCTGGCAAAAGGCGACGAGATTCCCTGTTTCGCACTGACGTCGCCGTCCGCCGGTTCGGATGCTGCCAGCATGAGCGACACCGGCGTGGTTTGCCGGGGCCTGCACGAGGGCAAGGAAGTGCTCGGCCTGCGCCTGAACTGGAACAAACGCTACATTACACTCGCCCCGGTGGCGACGCTGCTCGGCCTCGCATTCAAAGTCAGGGATCCGGACGGGCTGCTCGGCTCCACCAGGAACCTGGGCATTACCTGCGCCCTGGTGCCGACGAATATGCCAGGTGTCGAGATCGGCAACCGGCACATGCCGGTGGGTGCGGTTTTCATGAACGGACCCACACGCGGCAAGGACGTGTTCATACCGCTGGACTGGATCATCGGCGGCCGGGAGCGCATCGGACAGGGCTGGCGCATGCTGATGCAGTCCCTGGCCGCGGGTCGAGCCATATCGCTGCCGGCGACAGGCGTTGCCGGCGGCAAGATGGCCGCACTGATGTCCGGAGCCTATGCGCGCATTCGCAAGCAGTTCGACATTCCGATCAGCGACTTCGAGGGGATCGAGGAGCCACTGGCACGCATCGGTGGCCGGACTTACCGCATGGACGCGGCACGGCTGCTGACCCTGGTGGCGCTCGACGAGGGCGAACGGCCGGGCGTGCTCTCCGCAATCCTCAAGTACCAACTGACCGAGGGCAGCCGGCAGTGCATCAACGACGCGATGGACATCCACGGCGGCAAGGCCATCGTCACGGGACCCCGGAATTACCTGGCACACGGTTATCAGGCCCTGCCGATCAGCATCACGGTGGAGGGGGCCAATATCCTCACGCGCTCCCTGATCATCTTCGGCCAGGGTGCGGTGCGCGCCCACCCCTGGTTACTGAAGGAGATGGAAGCCGCCCGTGACCCCCGCCCCACGGCGCGCCGGGCCTTTGACCGGGCCATTTTTGGCCATCTCGGCTATCTGATCAGCAACGCGGTGCGTGCCTGGATGCTGGGCGTGACCGGCGCCTTGATCACGCGGGCCCCGGTGCGCGGACCGACCGCACGCTACTTCCGGCAGATGAAGCGCATGTGCGCCGCGTTCTGCCTCACATCCGACCTGGTCCTGCTGCTGCTGGGCGGTCGTTTCAAATTCAGGGAAACGCTGTCCGGCCGCCTGGCGGACGCGCTCATTCACCTGTACATGGGCAGTGCGGTGCTGAAGCGCTTCGAGGACGATGGCCGGCCAGAGGCGGATCTACCGCTGCTGACCTGGGCCATGGACGATAGCCTGCACCGCGTACAGGAAAGCCTGCGGGGCGTGCTCGCCAACCTGCCGATTCCCGGCATCGGGCGGCTGGCGAAATGGCTGATCTTCCCCTTGGGAACGCCCTACTCCCCACCCTCCGACCGCACCGGCAAGAGCATCGCGCGGCTGTTGACCACGGAGAACCCCAGCCGCGACCGGCTGATCGAGGGCGTTTACATTTCCGATGAAGACGATGCCAGCGGCCAGGTGCACACCGCCTTTCACCTGGTGCTGATGGCGGCCAGGGCGGAGAGCGCGGTGCGCAACGCCCTCAAGGAAAGCGTGACCTTCGAGAACTACGAGCGGCTGGTGCAGAAGGCGGTGGAGAGTGGCGTCATCACCGAGGAACAGGCAACGACCGTGCGCCTGGCGCAGGAAGCCGCGCGGGCGGTGATCGAGGTCGACGAATTCACGCGGGCGGAAATCGAGGGCTGCGAAGAAGCTGCTTTCCGCCCCGTGGTTAACAGCAAATAAGGAGTTTCGCTTCCCTGCTCCCGGCTGCGCCGGAAGGCGGCTGCGCTCAACGGCATCCATTCGAAAGCAAAAGGAGTTTCGCTTCCCTGCTCCCGGCTGCGCCGGAAGGCGGCTGCGCTCAGACCTGCTGGCCTTGCCCCCCGAATAAAAACGACGTCAGCTCGTCCCGCTGGCGCAGGCCATCCTCGTAGCCGAGTTGCATCAGTTCCCGGCAGTACGGCGATTCGAACAACAGGTAGCTGGCCATCCGCCAGTCTTTGCCCCAGCCCCCCAATGCACGCAACAGGGTGCGCACCGCACGTGGTATGTCCGCCATGTGCTCCCGCGTGATCGCGCGCAGATCCCGGCTCGGACGCACGACCAACGTGTCGATGTACGCCAGGTCGGTGTGGCCGCGCTGTTCTTCAGGCACCCACTGCAGCGTTCGATTGATGCGCCTGAGACGGTTCAGGTCCGCATTCAGCGTATCCATGAAAATCGTATCCAGCAGGTAACCGCCGATCTCGCCCAGCGACGGATACGCCACGGGCGCCGCGGGCGGCGGGTCGGGGTGCTCGTCCCGGGTCGAGATCACGAGCAGGCGGTTCGCGCCCAGGTGTATGGCCGGGCTCAGGGGAGCCAGCATGCGCATGCCCCCGTCCCCGAAGTATTCATGCCCGACGCGCTCGGCGGGAAACAGCAGTGGCAATGCCGCCGAAGCCAACAGGTGGTTGACTCCCAGCCGCGCGGGCTGACCGCTGCGTCGCGCCCGGCTCCAGGGTTCGACCCCGGTGACCGCCTGGTACCAACTGATCGCCGCCGCGCAACTGTAACCGGAAGCGGTGATGCTGACCCCGCGCAATGCGCCGCGACGGATGGCTTCGTCGATGCCCTCCAGCCTGAGCGTGCGTTCCAGGAACCTGCGCAACGGCCCGTTGTCGAGCAACGAGCGGGGCTGTGAAACAAACCACGTCCCCAGCCCCAGGGAAGCCGCCCAGTGCAGCCCGGACTTCAGGACGGACCAGGCATCCGTCCGGTACACGCGCGCACAAAACATGCTCGACCAGAAGTGTTCGAGCCGGTCGATCCCGATGCTGAATTCGTGGGCATGGCTGGCCAGGACGGCAGCGTTGATGGCGCCGGCCGAAGTGCCGCAAATAACGGGAAATGGATTGTCCCCGCGCGGGGAAATCCCGGCAATCGCCTTGAGCACGCCGACCTGGTAGGCCCCGCGGGCGCCACCCCCAGGCAGAATCAATGCCGTGGTGGCCTCGCCGACGGAGCGGTCGCATCCGCCTTGCACCGTCATGGCGTTGAATATACCTGCATTCCGTTCGATCTGCAGGGAGCCCGCGAGCGCGTGCCGCCGACGATCGAATCGTGCGAATCAGGACGCTCGATGGATGTTATACTTTGGCGCCAAGCGGGGAGCGACAGCCGCGGACTGCTGGGTAAGGGACTATGAACAGCACGGTCATTTCGACAAAAAACAGCACCGGAGACCGGCACACGCGCCTGCTGGAGGCGCAACAGGCGGTCAACCAGATCCTGCTCGGCAAGGACCTGCAGGTCCGGCTGGCGTTTTGCTGTCTGCTGGCGCGCGGCCACCTGCTGATCGAAGACGTGCCGGGCGTCGGCAAGACCACGCTGGCGCACGCGGTGGCCCGGGTGATCGGCTCGGATTACCAGCGCATTCAGTTCACCAGCGACCTGCTGCCCGCCGACATCCTCGGCGTTTCCATCTACAAGCGCGAGAAAGATGCGTTCGAGTTCCATCCGGGCCCCATTTTCAGCCGCGTGATCCTGGTCGACGAGGTCAACCGCGCCACGCCCAAGACCCAGAGCGCCCTGCTCGAGGGCATGGCCGAAGGCCAGGTCACGATCGAGAATCAAACGCACATACTGCCCAGCCCGTTTTTCGTAATGGCCACCCAGAACCCGCTCGATCTGGTGGGCACCTTTCCCCTGCCGGATTCCCAGCTCGACCGGTTCCTGCTCAGTTTTTCCCTGGGCTACCCCGGCCCGGCCGCGGAGCGGGAACTGCTGACCACCGAAGACCGCTCGCATATGCTCAGCCGCACCACCACCCTGCTGTCACCCGAGGACGTGGAAGCCTTGCAGAAGGACTGCGAGAGCATTCACGTGAGCGACAACCTGCTCGACTACATCCAGGCCCTGTTGCTGGAGACGCGCGATGAGCGCTGGTTCGAGACGGGCCTGTCGCCGCGCGCCGGTTTGGCCCTGCTGCGCGCCAGCCGTGCGCACGCCTTCCTGGAAGAGCGGGACTTTGTAACTCCGGAAGACGTCAAGACCATCTTTCCTGGCCTGGCCAGGCACCGGCTCAATCCGTCCTCCGGGTTCAGCCACTCCCCGGAGGAGCAAATCCGCGAGTTGCTGGACCAGGTACCCATCCCCTGAGCAGGTAGTCCAGGGAGGGAGCCGATGAACACCTTCACAGCCGCCAGCGAACGCCTCGCCATGGGGCCCCGCTTCGATCGCTGGCTGCTGGATCGCGTCAGGCGCATTCGCGGCCCGGCTGATCTGCCGTTCGTCCTCGAATACCGCCACATCTACGTGATGCCCACCAAATTCGGCGCCTGGTTTGGCGTTTTGCTCGGCCTGATGGCAGTCGCCGGGTTGAACTTCAACAACAACATGACCCTGTTGCTCGTGTTCCTGCTCGGATCGATCGCGATGCTGACCACGCTGCTGGCCTACCGCAACCTGGTGGGTATCGAGATCAGCGGAATCGTCGCCGGGCCGGTATTCGCCGGCGAACGGGCCGAGTTCCGCGTATTCCTCAGGAACCCCGAAGATCGCTGGCGCTTCGCGATCGAGGCGACCAGCCCGGCAGCGCGCGACAGCGTCGATATCCAACCCCAAAACACGCGCCATCTGAGCATCGAACAGGACGCGCCGAAACGCGGCTGGCTCGGCATGGACCCGTTCCGCGTCGAAACCCGCTTCCCGTTGGGCCTGTTTCGCGCCTGGACCGTCGTCATACCCACCGCGCGCTGCCTCGTTTATCCGCAGCCCGTACCCAATCCACCGCCCCTCCCGATGTCGGGCCGCGGCGACCAGGGCGCGGTCAATAAGGGCGAAGGCGAGCACTTTCACGGACTGCGCGAATACCGGCCGGGCGATCCCCTGCGCCGTATCGCCTGGCGCAGCAGCGCCCGCCACCAGAAGCTGTACTCGCGGGAAATGGAGGCGCCACGCGATGAAACCTGTGAGCTCAACTGGTACCTGATGGGTAGCGGGGACCCCGAGCAGAAACTGTCGATTCTCGCTGCATGGGTACTGCGGGCTGAACGCCGGCAACTCCCCTACGGCCTCGAACTCCCCGGGGCCGCCCTGCCCGCCAGCCTGGGCGAACGGCACCGGAACTCCTGTCTCGAAATCCTGGCCCTGTACCGTGGTTGACCCGGGCCGCATCACCATGCTGTGGGTCATTGCCACGCTGGCCCTGGCGATGTCGCCCCAGCTTGTGCGCATGCCGTTGGCGGTCACGGTAATGGCCCTGCTGCCGCTGCTGTGGCGAGTCGGCGCCGAGTTGCGCGGATGGAAATCATTGCCGGCCCTGGTCCGGCATGTCATGACCGCGCTGGCGCTGGTTGTGCTGTTCTATTCCTATGGCGACCTCGCCGGGCGGCGCTCGGCGGTGAGCCTGCTGGCGCTGATGCTGGCGCTCAAACTGATCGAGGGATACCGGATCAGGGACGCCCGGCTGGTCGTTTCCTTCAGCCTGTTCCTGTGCGCAACGCAGTTTCTTTTTGGCCAGGGTGTATTGATGCCTGCCTATGGCGCCGCCACGATCATCGTGGCATTGGTGGCGCTCACCCGCCTGCAGCGCAACGAAGCCTGGTCGCACGCCGCGGGCAACGCGCCGGCGGTCCAGGCTTCGTTGTTCTCGGAGCTGGGATTCGGGTTCAAGCTGCTCGTTGTCGCGGTACCGGTCGGTCTTGCCTTTTTCCTGCTGTTTCCGCGCCTGTCCAGCCCCCTGTGGGGTATCCCCGACTCCACGCTGGACTCCAAGAGCGGCCTGTCCGACTCGATGTCGCCGGGCAGCATCCAGCAGTTGTTCATGGACGACAGCCCCGCCTTCAGGGCGACCTTCGAAGAAGCCGTACCGCCGGCCGGTGAACTGTACTGGCGAGGGCCTGTGTTCTGGCGGTTTGACGGCAAAACCTGGAAAGGGAGTTTCTACGGTTCGAACGTCCCGGCGAGCGGCCAACCCTCGCTGCAGGGATCACCCTGGTCCTATACCGTCCAGATGGAGCCGAACGAACGCAAATGGCTGTTCGCGCTCGATTACCCCGTCACCACGCCTCCGGACGCTCGGCTCAGCCTGGACTTCCAATTGATCCGCCGTGAACCGGTGATCCAGTTGCTGCAGTACTCGGTGGTGTCGAACCCTGACTTTGTCGACTCGCCGGAGTTGCCGGCAACCCTGCGTGCCCAGGCGCTCGAGATTCCGGAAAGCTCCAACCCGCGCACGCGGCGGCTGGTCGAGGAATGGCGCCGCGAAACGGGGGATGACGAAGCCTTCGTCCGGCGCGTGCTGAACCACTTCAATCAGCAGCCTTTTCACTACTCGCTGGATTCACCTCTGCTGGGGCGCGATGCGGTTGACGAGTTCCTGTTCGAGACCCGCACCGGCTTCTGTGAACACTATGCCTCCGCCTTCGCGGTGATGATGCGCATGGCCGGCATACCTGCCCGCATCGTCACCGGTTACATGGGCGGTTGGTACAACGAGATGGGCGATTACTACCTGGTGCGCCAGTCCGATGCCCATGCCTGGGCCGAGGTCTGGCTGCCGGGACAGGGCTGGACACGGGTCGACCCGACGGCCGCGGTGTCACCCCTGCGGATACGGCAAGGCTCGCTCGGCGCCCTGTCCGCGCCGCGGCACCTGATTGATTACCCCTGGCTGCGCCAGGCGCGCAATTCCGTCGATATCGTGCAACAGCGCTGGAACGACTGGGTCATCGAGTATGGCGCCCGGCAACAGGCGCGCCTGTTTGCCCCGCTTGGCCTCGACCAGGCGACGCCGGCCATGCTGGTTTCAGTCCTGTTCCTGGCCATCGCCGCCTTTGGGGCGATCCTGTTCCCCATCGTCTTGCGCATCCGGGGCCCCAGCCGCCTGGATCCCGTGCAAAAAGCCTGGCGCCGTTTTCTACGCAGGCTGGAGCGAGCCGGTTTTGCCTCGCTGCCATCCAGTGGGGCGATCGAACTGGCCGGGGCCGCCGCGGCGGTGCTGCCCGGAAGTGCTCCCGCGATCCATCGGATCGCCGGGCTCTACACGCGTTGCCGCTATGCCCCGGGACCCGCGCCCCTCCCCGAATTGCAGGAAGCGATCAGCGCATTTCACCCACCAAGGAAGTCCTCTTGATGTAGAATGTTTTTAGCGGTTTGCGGTCCAACCATGTGCAACCAGGGAATCACTTTCAGGCAGGCAGTCATGCGTATATGGATAACGACGATCGCGGTATTGGCTCTCTCCGCGTGCACCACCATCCCCGAACAGATCCAGGGCAGCTACGCCAGCGTTTCACCGGCCCGGGTCGAGCCTTCCGTGTTCGGCAGTTCGGTCCGCTGGGGCGGCACCATCATCGATGCCCGGAACGAAGAGAACACCACCTGTTTCGAGGTGTTGTCACGCAGTCTGGACAAGTACCTGCGCCCGGAGTTGACCGACCAGACCGCGGGCCGCTTCATGGCATGCAAACCCGGCTTTTATGATCCCGAAGTCTTCGCCCGTGGCCGCGAAGTCACCCTGACCGGCCGCATCCGCAACATCGAGGAGCGCGAGATTGATGATTTCAATTACCGCTACCCGGTGCTCGACGTGGACGAGTTGGTGTTGTGGGAGGTGCGCGAGCAAGTCATGGTGATCGATCACCCTTATGATCCGTTTTACAATCCCTACTACTGGGGTGGGCCCTATTGGGGTTACTACCCGTACTATGGCCGTCCGTACCCGATGCACAGCCGCAGCTACGGCCGCACGCGCACACTGTTGCCCGACCCGTCGGTCATGACGCCACGCACCGGATCGCCATCCAGCGAGTTCAAACAAAAAACCCCCTGATGGCGAGCTCGTTCCAGGGGTTTCCCCCGGATTTTTTCCGGTTTTTCGAAGAGTTGTCGGTCAACAATGAGCGGGCCTGGTTCAATGCCAACAAGGACCGCTACTACGAATCGGTGATCAACCCGATCAGCGAGTTCATCGTCTGCGTGGCGCCGCGGCTGCGAAAAATCTCACCGCATTACACGGCCGATCCGCGGCCGCACGGCGGCTCGATGTTCCGCATTTATCGCGATACGCGGTTCTCGAAAGACAAGTCGCCTTACAAGACCCACGCCGGCGTCCAGTTCCGGCACGAGGCCGGTAAAGACGCCCACGCACCCGGCTTTTACGTCCATCTCGCCGCGGACGGCCTGTTTTTCGGCGGCGGCGTATGGCTGCCGCCCAACCCGCAGCTGGGCCGGATCCGCGACGCCATCGTCGACAACGCGCGGGCCTGGTCGCGCATTTCCAACGCCGCCAAGGTGCAGGAAATCGGCGGTATCCAGGGTGACGCTCTGAAGCGGCCGCCGCGCGGCTTCGATCCCGCGCACCCGCACATCGACGACCTCAAGCGCAAGAGTTTCTACGTGATGGCGAACGCCGACGCACGCGACGCGCTGAAACCCGCCTTCATCGGGCAGGTCACCGACGCGTTCCGCCGCGCCGCGCCGCTCAACCGCTTCGTCTGCGACGCGCTGGGCCTGGCATTCTAGTGGCATGATGGAATGGCTCATTCTGTTCCTGCTGCTGGGCCTGCTGGGTTGGGCCGTTTGGGCCTTCAATCGCTTCGTCAAGCTGCGCAACCAGGTCAAGGAAGCCTGGGCCGGCATCGACGTCCAGCTGCAGCGCCGCTACGACCTGGTGCCGGGCCTGGTCGCCACGGTCAAGGGCTACATGCAGCATGAATCGGGCGTGCTCGAGCGCGTCACCCACTTGCGCGGACATCCCGAGATGCCGTTCGATCAGCGAGCAGACGAGGAGTCCGGTCTGTCACGCTCCATCGGGCGGCTGTTCGCGCTGGCCGAGGATTACCCCGACCTGAAAGCCAGCGAGGGCTTCCAGCAATTGCACAACAGCCTGGTCGAGATCGAGGAACAGTTGCAGTACGCGCGCCGCTACTACAACGGCAGCGTGCGTGACAACAACAACCTGGTCGAGAGTTTTCCCGCGCTGCTGGTGGCCCGTCTGTTCGGTTTCCGCCAGGCCGGGTTTTTTGAAATCGAGCTGGCCAGCCAGCGCGCAGCGCCCGTGGTCGGGCTGGCCCGCGGATGAAGCCTGCCAGCCTCCGCTTGCTGCTGCCCCTGTTGGCATGCCTGCTGCCGCTGTCGCTGGCCGCGGACGAACGCATCCTCGACTACCGCTCCGACATCCGGGTCCAGGCAACCGGCGAACTGATCGTCACCGAGACCATCCGCGTGCGCGCCGAGGGGCGCGACATCCGGCGCGGCATCTACCGGGATTTTCCAACCCGCTACCGCGACCGCTGGGGCAACCACGTCACGGCAGCTTTCGATCCGCTTACCGTGCTGCGCGACGGGCAGGCGGAGCCCTGGCACAGCGAGCAGCGCAGCAACGGCGTGCGGGTCTATTTCGGCAGCGCCGATCGCATGCTCGAGCCTGGGATTCACGAGTACGAATTCCAGTTCGCGACCAACCGGCAGCTGGGCTTTTTCGGCGATCACGACGAGCTCTATTTCAACGCCATTGGAACCGGCTGGATGTTTCCCATCGACCGTGGCGTCGTAACCGTAACGCTGCCCTTCGAGGTATCTTCCGACCAGCTGCAAACGGCCGTTTACAGCGGCGAGTACGGTGCGATGGGCGCCGCTGCGCGCGTGACCGTGACGGCCGGCAACCAGGTGCGCATCGAGACCAGCGCACCGCTGCCGCCGCGACAGGGCCTTACCATAGCGGTCGGTTGGCCGAAAGGGCTGGTCCCTGAACCCGGCGCGGCGCAGAGAGCCCGCTGGTTCCTGGCCGACAACGGCGCGGCCATCGTGCTGCTGGCTGGTTGGCTGGCGGCGCTGGCCTGGTACCTTTGGGCCTGGAACCGCGTCGGCCGCGACCCTGAACGAGGCGTCATCATCCCCCGCTTCGAGCCACCGAAGGGGCTGTCGCCGGCTGCCTGCCGCTATGTGCGGGACATGTCCTTCGGGCGCAACGCCTTCACCGCGGCAATCATCAGCCTGGCGGTCAAGGGTCGGTTGCAGATCGAGGAGGTGGACGACGAATTCTCGCTGCAGCGCACGCCAGGCGAAGGCACCGCGCCGCTGACCCGCGGCGAGCAGGCCGTGCTCGACACCCTGGTGCCACGCAGCGGCGACCGCATCGAACTGGACGACGAGAACTACAAGGACTTCCAGGCGGCCCGAGGCGCGCTGCAGAAGGCCTTGAAGAAAGAGCATCTCGGTCGCCTGTTTCGCCTGAACAGCGCCTACCTTGCGCCACCGGTGCTGATGTCGGTCGCCGCGGCTGCAGTGGCAGTGTTTCTCGACGGCAGTCCGTCGATCTGGATCGCATACGCGGTGCTGACGCTGGCACTGCACGGCCTGTTCCTGTTCCTGCTGCGGGCGCCGACCCCGGCCGGCCGGCAGGTGATGGACGAGATCGAGGG
>JAPHSB010000507.1 GCA_026193295.1 Lysobacterales bacterium | reverse complement strand
TGGCCCCCAAGCACATGGCTACCCCGATCGGCTGGGAAAACTACTATGGCTTCGTCTGCACACCCCGGCACCATACCTATACCAATATCCAGCGCGAGAGGGCCTTCACTGTTTCATTTCCACGCCCTTCGCAACTGGTCCTGACCAGCCTGGCGGCTTCGCCCCGTTGCGGTGACGAGGACAAGCCGGCCCTGTCCGTTTTGCCGGTGTTCCCGGCCAGCAAGATCGACGGCGTGCTGTTGGAAGGCGGCTACCTGTTCCTGGAATGCGAGCTGGATCGCATCGTGGACGGGTTCGGTGTCAACAGCCTGATTATCGGGCGCATCGTGGCGGCACGCGTCGCTGCCGACGCGCAGCGCATTCACGAGGGCGGCGACCAGGCGCTGGTGCACAATTCGCCCATCCTCGCTTACCTGCACCCGGGACGCTTCTCGACGATCGACGAGAGCCTGACGTTTCCCTTCCCGGCCGGCATGAAAAAGTAGGTGACAGGCCCCGTGCGCCGGCAGATGAACCAGGCGACTCCTCCGACTGCGGTCGAGCTCCTCCGTCACCTGCGGGGTCAGCGCGAAGACCTGCTGCGCTTGCTGCAGTGCATGACGACGGTCGAGTCACCCTCCACGGTGCCCGCCGCCCAGCTGGAAATCCGCGAGATCATCGCGCAGGAGCTGGAGCAGCTCGGCTTCGCGGTGCACCGTATCCCGGGCCACGACAGCGGCGGTATGCTCCACGGCCGCCCGGCCTGCCGGCACCACGGTGCACCGGCACAGCTTCTGCTGGGGCACTACGACACGGTCTGGCCGCTGGGCACGCTCGACGGGATGCCCTACGAAGCCGAAGATGACACGGTCCGCGGCCCCGGCGTCTACGACATGAAAGGTGGTGTCGCCCAGGCCCTGTTGGCGCTGGACGCACTGCGTCACTTCGGCCTGGAGCCGGAGGTCGTTCCGCATGTTTTCCTGAATTCCGACGAGGAAATCGGTAGCAGGGAAAGCCGGCGCTACATCGAAAAGCTCGCGGTGTGCATGGACCGGGTGCTGGTCCTTGAACCGTCGCTGGGACCCGCCGGCCTGCTGAAAACGGCACGCAAGGCCATCGGGCGCTTCACGGTAACCGTGCAGGGGGAAGCGGCCCACGCGGGGCTGGACCCCGGCGCCGGCGCCAGCGCCATCCTCGAACTGGCCCACGTCATCCAGACCCTGTTCGCCATGAACGATCTCGAACGCGGCATCACCGTGAACGTCGGCACCATCGATGGCGGCCTCAGGCCCAACGTGGTCGCGCCGCGCAGCCAGGCCGTGGTCGACGTGCGTGTGGCCTCGCAGGACGACGCACAGCGCGTCGAAGCGGCGATACGGAACCTGCAACCGGCCACTTCCGGCACCTCGCTGACCGTCGAGGGCGGGTTCGGGCGCCCCGCCATGGAGCGCACACCCGCAAATCGGCAGCTCTGGCAAATGGCCTGCCGGCTGGGCGAGGAAATGGGGCTGCAACTCGAAGAGGCGCTGGCCGGTGGCGGCTCGGATGGTAACTTCACGAGTCAGTTCACGGCCACCCTGGACGGCTTGGGGGCTGTCGGCGACGGCGCGCATGCCCGCCACGAACACCTGCGGCTCGCGCCCACGCTGGAGCGCACGGCCCTGTTGGCACTGCTGCTGATGGCGCCGCCCCTGAACAGCGACCGTCCTGAGACCCCTATGTCATGAAGCCACACTACTTTTATACGTCGGTCACGCGTTGTTCGAATATGTGGATTACGCCTTTCGACACGAGCAAGCTGGACCGCGCCGAGTGGTCGACCGGTGATTTCGTGGTCGGCCGGGTGGTCGGCGAGCGCAACCGCCTCTACGAATGTGAGACCAAGACCGGCCGCATGGCCGACCTGGTTCGCGGAGATCTGCTGGTGGGTGCGCTGGGGAAGCGCGCGGCGACGCTCGAGGGCGTCGGTGATTGGCGCGCCACCCGTGACGACCTGCAGTTGGACGCCCTGACCAGCGCCGGCTTGCTGGGCCGCGCCACCTCCATTTCGCCCATGCTGCCGGAGCTGATGCGCCTCGACTATCTTGGTCACGTGACCCGTAACGGCGCCAAGCTGAACATGAAGGACTTCGTCACGGCTGCCCCGTCGCGGGCGCTGGAAATCCCGGTGGTTCTGGTCATCGGCACCTCCATGTCGTCGGGCAAAACCACGGCCGCGCAAGTCATCATTCGTGCCCTGACCTACCTTGGGGTAGACGTCGTTGCCGCCAAGCTGAGCGGCGCTGCGCGCTACCGCGATATCCTCAAATTCCGCGATGCCGGTGCCCGTTGTGTCGTCGATTTCGTCGACGCGGGTCTGCCGTCCACGGTCTGCTCCGAGGAGCGCTTTCGGCCCGCCTTCGAAATCATGCTCTCCAAGATTGCCGCCTGCGAGGCGCAGGTTCTGGTGGCCGAAGCCGGTGCTTCGCCACTGGAGCCTTACAACGGCGCCACCGTCGTAGAATATTTGCGCGACCTGGCCCACTTCACCGTGCTGTGCGCCTCCGATCCTTACGCCGTCCTGGGCGTACAAACCGCATATGGCCCGGGCCTGCGCGCGGACCTGGTGACCGGCCCCGCCGCCAATACCGTGGCTGCGATCGGGCTGGTGCGCGAGCTTTCAGGACACCTGGCGCTGAACCTGCTGGACCGCAACACCTATCCCGAACTGGTCGAACTCCTCAAGCAGGCGCTGGAGTTGTAGGACCGAACTTCGGTTCGGGATGGCTTTGGGAGCGACCGTGTGAATCCCGAATGAAGTCGGTCCTACCCCGGACCGGCGGCCAATTGCATTCATTTCCTGTCGATGAGAGAGTGTTCCATCCTGGACCTTTTCCCTGGTGAACCACGAAATGTCTTACTCACTCCATCGCACCACTGCCGTTCTGCTCGTCTCTGCATTGCTCGCCGCCTGCGCCACCAGCCCCACCGGGCGGCGCCAGCTGATGCTGGTATCAGAGGATTCGGCCATTGCTTCGTCCGCCCAGGCGTATGTGCAGGAGGTCGGCAAACTCAAGCAGGAGGGCAAGCTTTCCAGCGACAAGGCACTGATCCGGCGCGTCAATGGCATTACAGAGCGGCTCGTGGCACAGGCCATTGTCATGCGCCCCGACTCGGCCAAGTGGGACTGGAGCGTGGCGGTTATCGAAGATCCGGAAACGGTCAACGCCTGGTGCATGGCCGGCGGGCGCATGGCCATTTATACCGGGCTGATCGACCAGATCAAGCCCAGCGACGACGAGATCGCCCAGGTCATGGGCCACGAGATCGGGCATGCGTTGGCCAACCACACCGCGGAAAAGATGTCAGTTGCCATGGCCAGCAGCATCGGCGTGGTGGCGGTAGGCATCGCGGCGGACAACAAAGGCGCGGCGATGGCCGGCGCGGCCGCTGCGGCTGCTCTCGCAGTAACCATGCCGAACAGCCGCACCGCGGAAACCGAGGCCGATCGCATCGGCATCGAGCTGGCTGCCAAGGCCGGCTACAACCCCGCCGCCGCCGTCACCCTGTGGCGCAAGATGAACAGCCTGCCCGGCGGGCAACCACCCCAGTTCCTCAGCACCCATCCCAACCCCGAGAACCGCGAGAAGGCGCTGGCCGGTCTGGGGCCGGAAATGGAGCCGTATTACCGGGCGGATACGCCGCGGCCTTCGCATCCGGTGCAATCCGTCACTGCGCTGAATTGAAGTTTGTCGGGCTGAGCATTGATTCCCGAATGAATTCGGTCCTAGGGCCAAGAGGCCCGACCTCAGCAACGAAAAAGGCGCCGGAATTCCGGCGCCTTTTTGCTAACGCTTTTGCAGTGGATCAGATCAGAGCAGCGGCACGATCAGCAGCGCTACGATGTTGATGATCTTGATCAGTGGGTTGATCGCGGGGCCGGCGGTGTCCTTGTAAGGGTCACCTACGGTGTCGCCGGTCACGGCCGCGGCGTGTGCGTCGGTGCCTTTGCCGCCGAAGTTGCCGTCCTCGATGTACTTCTTGGCGTTATCCCAGGCGCCGCCGCCGGTGGTCATGGAGATGGCCACGAACAGGCCAGTGACGATCGTGCCGACCAGCAGGCCGCCCAGCGCCTGCGGACCCAGCAGTTTGCCAACCACGATCGGCACCAGCAGCGGTAGCAGCGACGGAATGATCATTTCCTTGATGGCGGCCTTGGTCAGCATGTCGACCGCACGGGAGTAGTCCGGTTTGGTCGTGCCTTCCATGATGCCGGGTATCTCCCGGAACTGGCGGCGCACCTCTTCAACCACCGAGCTCGCGGCGCGGCCTACGGCTTCCATCGCAAGCGCCCCAAACAGGTAAGGTATCAGGCCGCCGATGAACAGACCGATGATCACCAGGTGGTTAGACAGGTCAAAGGTCAGGCCCTCGATACCGGCTTTCTCCAGGCTGTTGACGTAGTCAGCAAACAGCACCAACGCGGCCAGGCCCGCCGAACCGATGGCGTAGCCCTTGGTCACGGCCTTGGTGGTATTGCCCACCGCGTCCAGCGCGTCGGTCGTATTGCGTACCTCGGGCGGAAGATTGGCCATCTCGGCGATGCCGCCCGCGTTGTCCGTGATCGGGCCGAAGGCGTCGAGCGCCACGATCATGCCGGTCATGGACAACATGGTGGTTGCCGCGATGGCGATACCATAGAGGCCGGCCAGTTCATGGGCGCCCCAGATCGAAGCGCAGACCGCGATCACCGGCAGGGCGGTGGCTTTCATCGAGACGCCCAGGCCGGCGATGATGTTCGTCGCGTGACCGGTCGTCGAGGCGGCCGCTACTTTCCTCACCGGGCTGAATTCCGTGCCGGTGTAGTACTCGGTGATGGCCACCATCGCGGCAGTCAGAGCCAGGCCGATCAGGGCCGCATAATACAAGTGCTGCGCATCGTCACCCATCATCGCCTTGGTCACGGGATAGAAGGCGATGGCCGCCAGCACGCCGGAGGCGATGACGCCCTTGTACAGGGCGCTCATGATCTTGCCACCCTCCTTGGTGCTGACGACGAAGGTGCCCAGTACCGAGGCGATGATGGAGAGGCCGCCGAGCACCATCGGGTAAATCACCGCGTTGGGACCGAGGGCGCTGGCCGTCAGGCTGCCCAGCAGCATGGTGGCCACCAGGGTCACGGCATAGGTTTCGAACAGGTCCGCCGCCATGCCGGCGCAGTCGCCGACGTTGTCGCCCACGTTGTCAGCGATTACGCCCGGGTTGCGTGGATCATCTTCAGGGATGCCGGCTTCCACCTTACCCACCAGATCCGCACCGACATCGGCGCCCTTCGTGAAAATGCCGCCACCCAGTCGCGCGAAGATCGAGATCAGCGAGCCGCCGAAGGCCAGGCCGACCAGGGCGTGGATCGCATCATCCTGGCTGTAACCCATGCTCTGCAGGATCGCGTAGTAGCCGGCCACACCCAGCAAGCCCAGGCCCACGACCAACATGCCGGTGATGGCGCCACCGCGAAACGCGACTTTCAGTGCCGGGGCGACGCCGCCGCGGGCCGCTTCCGCAGTGCGGACATTGGCGCGCACGGATACGAACATGCCAATGTAGCCTGCCATGGCCGAGAACAGGGCACCGATGGCAAATCCAATAGCGGTTACCCAGTGCAGTGTCAGGCCCACGACCACGAACAAAACCAAGCCCACGATACCGATGGTCGTGTACTGCCGGTTCATATAGGCCTTTGCGCCTTCCTGGATGGCCGCGGCAATCTCCTGCATTTTCTCGTTGCCGGCGGGCTTACCCAACACCCAGGTGGTGGTCAGCAAGCCATAAATTACAGCCAGTAGCGCTGACCCCAGCGCCAGCCAGAGCGCCATATCATTCGTCATTGTGATTCTCCTGTTAAACCCCGGATAAATTCTTTATTTGGTTGGCCGAATCAACCAATTCGAGCCGGCCAGCAAGCGGCCGTGTAGCGCAGCAGCCCGCCAAAGCCGCGGTATGGTAGCAAACTTTGTGGCCCGGCGCTGCCAGAAATACTGAAAAACTGAGCCAAATCAAGCCCCAAGCTATGCCGCTCAGGGCCGTCCCAAAAAACCGCAGGCCATGGGTCGCCTGCGGCTACGCAGACCGCGTCCTAGTTCATACTTTGAAGGCGGGTAGTTTCTTGCGCAACAGCACCTTCTTCATGCGCACGTATTTCGGCAAGCCGTCCCGATCATAGGGCGGATAGTCTTCCCCCTGAATCAACGGGGCCAGGTAGCGGCGGGCAGCGGGCGTGATGCCGAAGCCATCGGCGGCGATATAGTTTTTGGGCATCATTTTCTCGCGGTTCGCAACACGACCCAGCGATGTCTCACCAATTTTCCAGCGATAGGGATTGTTCGACACCCGCTTAATCACCGGCATCACTCCGCTCTTACCCTGGAGCGCCAGTTCAACGGCCGCCTCGCCCACGGCATAAGCCTGTTCGACATCCGTCCTGGAGGCGATATGGCGCGCCGACCGCTGCAAGTAGTCGGATACGGCCCAGTGGTATTTGTAACCGAGCTTCTCCCTGACAATGTTC
>JAPHSB010000085.1 GCA_026193295.1 Lysobacterales bacterium | reverse complement strand
TTTGGCCACTGCCTTCTTGGCGGCTACCTTCTTCTTCGCAGCCACCTTCTTCTTGGCGGCTACCTTCTTCTTTGCTGCAGGTTTCTTCGTTGCCATCTCTCCAACTCCTTCGTCGTCGTGACGTCCTCGGAAAACCGAAATTGGTTTTCACTAAGACTAGTTATAAATCCGTGCGATAAAAAATGAAACATAAAAATTCAAATTTGATGCTAAAGATGTTGATTGAGTCGAATATGCATTCAAATTTCTGTCGTTCCGTCGTATCATCTGTCCCCTTCGAGTACCACAACGTGGGGCCGTAGCTCAGCTGGGAGAGCGTCGCGTTCGCAATGCGAAGGTCGGGAGTTCGATCCTCCTCGGCTCCACCAACTCAATCCCAAGGGTTGCCATCGTGACGGTGGCCACGTGTCGAGGAGGAGTCAATCTGATCTTTCTTTTCGCATGTCGTCTCGAAAAGAGTCGGTAATCGGCATACTATCGGCAATCGATCGGCGCTCTGGTACTTTATCAGCATGAATGTGAAGCGAATCAGGCAGGCAGCACAACGTGTCAGCTTCGGCTTGTTACTGTTTTTGGCAGCAAGCGAGTGCATGGCCCAGGACCTCGAACCCAGGCGCTGGTCGCATCTGCCTTCCGGTCTGAATGTATTCGGGGTGGGTGCCGTGCGGACGGATGGTGACATCTATTTCGATCCGGTGCTGCAAATCGAGGATGCGACCATCGAGCTCTACGGCCTCGGGGCCAGCTATGTCCGCAGCTTCGAGTGGTTGGGCAAGAGCAGCCGCTTCGATGTCACGGTCCCGTATGCGAATGGCTACTGGGAAGGCCTGCTGGATGGCACATATGCCAGCCGGCGGCGAACGGGCTTCGGCGATCCCCGCGTGCGGCTTTCGATGAACCTTTACGGCGCACCGCCATTGAGCGGAAAGGAATTCATGCAGTACCGGCAGAACAACCCGGTCAGCACAACAGTCGGTGCGGCCCTCGACGTGGTCCTGCCGCTGGGCCAGTACAATAGCGACTGGCTGCTCAACCTAGGAGCGAACCGCTACGTGCTCCGGCCCCAGTTGGGCTTGCTGCACCAGCGCTACAAGTGGCAGTTCGAAGTGACCGGTTCGGTGTTTCTGTTCCAGGACAATGATGAATTCTGGCTAGGCACCCGGCTCGAGCAGGATTCGCTCTGGTTCGTCCAGGGCCACGTGATTTACGGTTTCAAACCCGGTTGGTGGGCCAGTCTCAGCGGCGGCTACGCCTATGGGGGTGAAGCCTTCGTCAACGGCGTGGCGAAAAACAATGACGCGCGCTCGAGCTACCTGGCGGTGAGCCTGGGAATGCCGCTGAACGCGCAACAGGCACTCAAGTTCACCTACGTGACGGCGGATACCCATGTCAGCTCCGGCGCTGATACCCGGTCGCTGTTGGTGGCCTGGTCAATCAACTGGAGTCAATGAGTCCGCACGCAGGCTGAAATCGTGCGCGCAAGCCGGCGTTCCGCCCCGGCATAAATATGGCTGGAGCGGCGCGGTTTAAAGCCATAAAATGCAGCGATTCGCCGAATGGCCCGCCATCTGACTGAACAACCATGGCTTCAGACCGAACCCTGACCCCCGATGAACTTCTGCGCTTGCGCGAAAGGCTGGATGAAATCGACGACGGCATCATCGACCTGATCGCCGAGCGCCAGGATATCGTCACCACGATTGGCGAACACAAGCTGAAGACCGGTGTTGCGCTGCGGCATTTTGAGCGTGAGCGCGAAGTGATCGACCGTGGTGTGCAGCGCGCCGAATCGCTGGGCGTTTCCGGTCGGGTCGCGCGGGAGATACTCGAAACCCTGATCCATCATTCCCTGGGTAAGCAGGAAACGCACAAGCTGGCGCACTCCGAACACGGCCAGGGCAAGCAGGCGCTGGTGATAGGTGGCCTCGGCCGCATGGGCGTGTGGATGTCGCGTTACCTCGACATGGTGGGTTACCACGTAGACGTGGCAGATCCTGCGGAAGCGGAGTCACCGTTCGACCGCATCGAAAACTGGGAGGCGGTCATCGACAACTACGACCTGGTCGTGGTCGCAGTTCCCTTGCGGCCTTCGAATGCCATCCTGCATCGCCTGGCGGAATTGAAGCCCCGCGGCCTGGTGTTCGATATCGGTTCGCTGAAGAGTCCAATGCAAGGCGGGCTGGAAGCGCTGGCCGCGGCGGGTTGCCGGGTGTGTTCGGTGCACCCGATGTTCGGTCCGAACGAAATCGGGCTGTCGGGAAGACATATTCTTTTCGTTGACGTCGGCGATGCGGAGGCGCTGGCCGAAGCGCGGGCCCTCTTCGCGCACACAGCAGCCGAATGCGTCGACCTCAGCTTGCAGGAGCACGACGAGGTGATGGCTTGGGTGCTGGGTCTTTCGCACCTCGTGAACATCGCCTTCGCCAGCGCACTGGCCGAGAGTGGCGAAGCGGTGCCGCTGTTGCGCAGGATTTCCAGCAGTACCTTCAACGCGCAGCTCAAGGTCGCCGCGCAGGTCGTGTCAGAGAACCCTCACCTGTACTACGAAATCCAGCAGGGTAACGCGATGACCGGTGTGGTGGTGGACCATTTCCGACGGGTGCTCGACGATCTCGCCCGCGCGGTGCGAGTCGGTGACGAGATTACCTGGACCAAGTCCATGGAGAACGCCAATCGGCGCATCAGCACGAAGCGGGCGAACGGGGGCTGAAGGCCTCAGCTTTTCATTTTGACCAGCAGGTTGTATACGCGCGTGGCGAAGCTGCCGTAAGGCGGACGCAGGTATTTCATCGCGCTGAAACCGGCCTGGTAAAAAATGGGCCTCAACTTGGAAAACGTGACGAAGCCCTCGTAGCCATGGTAGTGCCCCATGCCGCTGGCGCCGACGCCGCCGAAGGGCAAGTCGTGCTGGGCGACGTGGAACAGGGCATCGTTGACGGTGACTCCTCCGGACATGATGCGGTCGATGTACAGCGACTGCAGTTCCTTGTTCTTGGTGAACGGGTACAGCGCGAGAGGCCGATCCTGGCCGTTGATGTACTTGATGGCCTCCTCGGGGGCCTTGTAGGTCAGCACCATCAGCAGGGGGCCGAATGTCTCGCGGTTGCGAATGGTCATATTCGCGGTCGTGTCCATCACGAGGTGCATGGGAAACTTGCGCTCGGCCCGGTTGGCGGACTGGTCACCGGAGAGATTGATGACGGTTGCCCCCTTGCTGCGCGCATCTTCCAGTGTCTCCTCGAGTCGCTGGAATGACCTGTCGTCGATGATCGACGTGTAATCCGCGTGATTGATATCCGGGCAGTGCTTTTTCACATACTTGCGCGCCAGTTCGATGAATTCCGCTTTCTGGCTCTCGTGCACGAACACGTAATCAACGTTGGTGCAGATCTGGCCGGCGTTGAATTGTTTGACGAACATGATCCGCTCCACGGCCGTTGCCAGCGGGTATTCCGGATCGATGATGGCGGGGCACTTGCCGCCCAGTTCGAGAATCACCGGTGTCAGGTTCTTCGCAGCCGAAGCCATCACGGCGCGTCCGGTCTGGCCCGAACCGGTGAACATGATCAGGTCGAACGGGATCTGCGAAAATTCGATGCCCACGCCGCCGGTCTCTTCGAACCAGGCCAGCTTCTCCTCGGGGAAGTAGCGGGACGAAATCTTGCGCAACAAGCGCGATAATTCGATCGAGTTTTCCGACATCTTGACCATTGCCCGGTTGCCGGCCGCGAAGGCGAAGGCCAGGGGAAGGAAGGACAGATTGACTGGAAAGTTCCAGGGCACGATGATGCCAACGACACCCAGAGGTTGGGGCACAGTGATTGTCGACGAACAGCATCTTGAGTTGACGCTTGCCCTTCAAGGCCAGCATGTCGGCGACGGTCTTGCGGCTGCGGTTCATGGATTCCTCCCGAATGGTGAACGGCTCAGCCCTTGAGCAGCGCCTTCAGATTGACCGACGGATCGGCGAG
>JAPHSB010000327.1 GCA_026193295.1 Lysobacterales bacterium | reverse complement strand
TCGCGGTCGAGATGCCGGAGTCCGAAGTCAACAGCAGCCATTACCGCATCCTGTTCCTGGCCGCGCTGGTGCTGTTCCTGTTCACCTTCGTGGTGAACACGGGCGCAGAGCTGATTCGCCAACGTCTGCGCGAAAAGTACAGTTCGCTGTAGGGCGGGGATCATGCAGCAGCAGAACATACGTACCTGGATCAGTAGTGGCGCCCCCTGGGTCTGGCTGAACGCGGCGGCCGTCAGCACCAGTGTCCTGTTGGTGGCCGGCCTGCTTCTGCTGATCACAGCACGCGGCATGGGGCATTTCTGGCCAGCTGCCGTGCACGAAATCGTGTACCACGAGGCAGACGGCTCGCGGACCAGGCTGGCTGCCCAGGTTCGGGACCGGGAGCGCGTCAAGGCCTCGCGCCTGGTCGAATCCGGCCTGCAGGTCGAGGCCGGCGTCGAGACGGTTGAACGCATCCTGCTGAAAACCGGCAACCGCGACCTGGGCGGACAGGATTTTCGCTGGGTGCTGGAGCCCTCTGTCCTGCAACAGTTGCAGCCCCTGAGCATGGCGGTGCTGGAGCGGGAGGAGTGGGGTGCTTTTTTTGGCCGCGTGGTCGGCCTCAAACAGGATTCGGAGTTGTTGCAAAGCCGCGACGTCTGGGTTGATTTCCAAGCCCGGCTGCAGCGGGTGGCGGACTTGCGGGAGCAAATCGGAGACCTGCAGAAGAGCGCAATAGGCAGCGTCAACTATCGCATGGAGCGTTTACGCCTCGAGCAGCGGGAACTGGAGCTCGACGGCATCACGGAACCGGCCGCCTACGATTCGATCGAACAGCGGCGGCAGGCGCTCGATGCCGAGTACCGGAGGCTGGAAGACGAGTTGCTGGCGTTGAACGAGGTGATTCGCCGTGACTCGGTCATCCTGCAGACCAGCGGCGGCCAGGAAGTCGAATTGCCACTGCACACCATCATCGATGCCTGGCAGCCCAATGCGATGCACCTGGGTCAGCGGCTTGCGCACTATTTCCGCAAGGCCTGGGCTTTCATCAGCGAGGATCCGCGCGAGGCCAACACCGAAGGGGGAATCTATCCAGCCATATTCGGCACCATCCTGATGGTGCTGTTGATGACGGTGGTGGTGACGCCGTTCGGCGTGGTGGCCGGCGTGTACCTGAAGGAATACGCCCGCCAGGGTCTGCTGACCCGGACCATCCGCATCGCGGTGAACAATCTGGCCGGTGTTCCCTCGATCGTTTACGGTGTGTTCGGGCTGGGCTTTTTCGTGTACACGCTGGGTGGCAGCATCGACCGCCTGTTCTACGAGGCGGCCTTGCCGTCGCCGACTTTCGGCACCGGCGGACTGTTCTGGGCTTCCCTGACCCTGGCGCTGCTGACCCTGCCCGTGGTCATCGTCTCGACCGAGGAGGGTCTGGCGCGCATTCCGCGTTCGATCCGGGAAGGCAGCCTGGCGTTGGGTGCGACGCAATGGGAAACCCTGTGGCGCACCGTCATACCGATGGCCAGTCCGGGCATCATGACCGGCCTGATCCTGGCAGTGGCGCGAGCTGCCGGTGAAGTAGCGCCATTGATGCTGGTTGGAGTGGTCAAGCTGGCCCCGGCGCTGCCGTTGGACGGCAATTACCCCTTCCTTCACGCGGAGCGCAAGTTCATGCACCTGGGCTTCCACATTTACGATGTGGGATTCCAGAGCCCCAACGTGGAGGCAGCCCGGCCGCTGGTCTATGCCACGGCGTTGCTGCTGGTGCTGGTCATCCTGCTGCTGAACATGGTGGCCATCCACGTGCGCAACGGGCTGCGTGAAAAATACAGAGGACTGGAGACGTGAACGATTCGACGCAACTCAATCTGGAAAACCTGGCGGGGCCACCGTCCCAGCAGCCTGCCGCATCCATGCGCGAGGCGACTGTTCGAGTCAAAGGACTGAACCTGTTCTACGACGAAGTACAGGCGCTCAAAGATATCGAGCTGGACATTCCGGACCGGCAGGTCACCGCCTTCATTGGCCCCAGCGGCTGCGGGAAGTCGACCCTGCTGCGCTGCTTCAACCGCATGAACGACCTGATCGACAGTTGTCGTACCGAAGGCAAAATCTTCATTGCCGGCAAGAATATCCAGAAGAAGAAGGTGGATGTCGCCGAGTTGCGGCGCCGCGTAGGCATGGTGTTCCAGAAACCCAACCCCTTCCCCAAGTCGGTGTACGAGAATGTCGCCTACGGCCTGCGCATCCAGGGCATCAACAAGCGCCGAGTGCTCGACGAGACAGTCGAATGGGCGCTGCGCGGCGCCGCTTTGTGGGACGAGGTAAAGGACCGCCTGCAGGAGCCGGCATTCGGTTTGTCGGGCGGTCAGCAGCAACGACTGGTGATCGCCCGCGCGATCGCGGTGCAGCCGCAGGTGATTCTGCTGGACGAGCCCTGTTCGGCGCTCGACCCCATTTCGACGCTGAAAGTGGAAGAGCTGATCCACGAATTGAAGCAGCAGTACACCATCATCATGGTGACGCATAATATGCAACAGGCCGCGCGCGTTTCGGACCGGACGGCGTTCATGTATCTCGGCGAAATGATCGAGTATGGCGACACCGACCAGGTATTCACCAACCCGAACGAAAAGCGCACCGAGGACTACATCACCGGCCGCTATGGCTGAGCAGGAATCGCATATGGACAACCTGAACCTGGGACATCACATTTCGCGCCAGTTCAACGAGGAACTGGAAGACATCCGCAACAAGGTGTTGCAGATGGGCGGCATCGTCGAGGAGCAGCTGGGCCGTGCCATCAAGGCGCTGGTCGAGGGCGACACGAAGCTGGCCAAGCAGGT
>JAPHSB010000456.1 GCA_026193295.1 Lysobacterales bacterium | reverse complement strand
CTCGATGGCGTCGCTGGCCGCGGCGGCGCGAATGTCAAAGTCCATTTCGAGGTCCAGGCTCACGGCCTGTCGGATCTCCCGTTCCCAGTCATAGATGCCGATCACGGTCTCAACCGTCAGGTTTTCGATGAATACGCGGTCCATGTATCGCTTTCCAGTTCGGTCAGGGGCCAGCGCGGCCGTGCCCGGATGATCTCGGACTCGAAAGCGCCGGTGCGCAGGCGATGATAGCCCGCATAGGCAATCATCGCACCGTTATCGGTGCAAAACTCGATCCGTGGATAGGAAACGCCCCAGCCATATTTCCGGCCGGCCCGGGACAGGGCCTCGCGCAGCTGAAGGTTGGCGCCGACGCCGCCGGCGATCACCAAGTGCCCGCAGCGGGTCTGTTGCATGGCCCGCCGGCACTTGATGACAAGCGTTTCCACCACCGCCTGCTGGAATCCCGCGGCGATATCCGCCTGGGCGTTTTCTTCATCGCAGTGAGCCTGCCACAGGTTGCGGGTGTGGGTTTTCAGTCCGCTGAAACTGAATTCGAGACCCGGGCGGTCGGTCATCGGCCGGGGAAACGAGTATTTTTCGGGGTCGCCGGTTTTCGCGGCGCGGGCCAACACCGGGCCTCCGGGATAACCCAGCCCCAGTAGTTTCGCCGTCTTGTCGAAGGCCTCCCCGGCCGCGTCATCCAGCGTTTCGCCCAGCACCCGGTAGGCGCCGATGCGGCTGACTTCGACCAGCATGCTGTGGCCCCCGGAAACCAGCAGCGCCACGAAAGGGAATTTCGGCGGGTCGGGCTCCAGCAGCGGAGCGAGCAAATGGCCTTCCATGTGATGCACGGCGACGGCCGGCACTCCCAGGGACAGCGCAATCGCGCGCCCCACCGAGGCACCAACCAGCAATGCCCCGATCAGGCCGGGGCCCGCCGTGTACGCCACCCCGTCGATGTCCTGGCGGGTGCAATCGGCCTGCGCCAGGCATTCGTCGAGCAGTGGCAACAGTTTCCGGACATGGTCGCGGGAAGCAATTTCCGGCACCACGCCGCCGTATTCCGCATGGATATGGGCCTGGGAATAGAGCGCATGCGCGAGCAAACCACGATCGCTGTCATAAACGGCGACGCCGGTCTCATCGCAGGACGTTTCAATACCCAGTACGCGCACAGCTGATTTCCTTCGAATGCATGCGTACAGATATATATTCGATTTCGACCGTCTGCAATGCCGGAAGCAAAGCCCGTCCTGGCGGGCCCTACCGACTTGTGGCCGGCGCCGCCTGTGATATCTTCAGTCTCTGGACGGAACAGGACGGGATTTTGGGCAGGAACATTGGCGTGGCGGCTTCCGGCAGCGCGGAAGTGTCGCGGACAGCGGTGGAAATCCTGGAGGCCGGGGGCAATGCCTTTGACGCGGCCCTGGGCGCGTTGTGCACCGCGGCGATTGCTGAGCCTTTGCTGGTCAGCCTGGGCGGGGGCGGCTTCATGCTGGCCTTGCCTGACGGCCAGAAGCCCCGGGTTTACGATTTCTTTTGCCAGACGCCCTCCCGCCGGCGTCCCACGGCGGAACTCGATTTCTACCCCATCATGGCCAATTTCGGGACCGCCGCGCAGGAATTCCACATTGGAATGGGTTCCATTGCCGTTCCCGGCATCGTCGCAGGCATCTTCGAAGCGCACCAGGAGTTGGGGCGCATGCCGTTGCCGGACATCATGGCGCCGTCCATCGAGTTGGCCCGCGGCGGAGTGCGTGTCGATGAATTCCACCACTACATCATCCGAATCCTGCGGCCCATCATGCAGGCGACGCCCTCCTCATTCAGCTTGTTCGAATCACCGGCCCATCCTGGCCGCCTGATCCGGGTCGGAGAATTGCTGCGCAACCCGCAGGCCGCGGATTCACTGGAGGCATTGGCCCGGGAAGGGCAGGCGCTTTTCTACCGGGGCGAGTGGGCCGCGCAGTTCGCGCGCGACTGCCTGGAGCGAGGCGGCCACATCACCCGCGAAGATCTTGCCGCCTATCGCGTGGAGCGGCGCGAGCCCGTCGTCTTCCGCTACCGCGGGACGCGTTGCGCAATCAATCCTCCGCCGTCCCCCGGGGGCTGCCTGATTGCGTTCGCTCTGGGCGTGATTTCGGACTGGGATTCATCGCAGGAGACCTGGGGCAGCCCCGGACACGCGCTGAACCTGCTCCGGGGCATGCGGGCTGCCAGCGTGGCCCGGCACCGCTACCGACTGGAATCCGGACTGGAGCGCGAAAAAATGGAGCGATTGCTGGGGGAGGAGACCGTGCGGGAGTGGCAGCAGGGCCTGGAGTTGAACTCCCTGTTCAGTCGCGGCACAACCCACATCAGTGTCGCCGACCGCGCCGGCAACATCGCCAGCCTGACAGCGTCCAACGGCGAGGGCTGCGCCTACGTGTTGCCGGACAGCGGCATCATGCTGAACAACATGCTGGGCGAGGAAGACCTCAATTTCGGTGGGTTCCATCGCTGGAAAGAAAATGTTCGACTGGCCTCCATGATGTCGCCGGCCGTCGCCGAACTGGCTGACGGCACCCGCATTGCGCTGGGTACCGGAGGCTCCAACCGCATCCGCAGCGCCATCACCCAGGTGCTGGTCAACCTGCTGGATTTCGGCATGTCCCTCGAGCAAGCGGTGACCGCGTCGAGAATGCACCTCGAAGGCGACATGTTGAGTATCGAGGCGGGCTTTCCGGAAGACGCCGTTCACGCGTTGACGTCGGCGGTGCCACGCCATCACGTGTGGCCCGAAAGCAACCTGTTTTTCGGCGGTGTGCATACTGTTTCCATCAAGCACGGTGGCATTTTCGACGGCGCGGGTGACCCGCGACGCGGCGGTGTCGTGGCGTTCGCCCGGTCGGGATAAGTACCGCCCTTTCCAGGCGGCTTCATCAAACCTTTGCATGCTTGCGGCATTGCTTGGTAAAATAAGCGGCTACGTCAACAGAGCGCCTTCGATTGATTCCCGGCCCCGTCGGCCTGGAATGGAAAACTCAAGGCACGAAAAGGAAGAGTGATTCTTAATGCCAAGTGTAAAAGTACGCGAAAACGAGCCTTTTGAGTACGCATTGCGCCGCTTCAAGCGGTCCTGCGAGAAAGCAGGGGTGCTGTCTGAGACACGCCGCCGTGAGTTCTACGAAAAGCCGACCCAGGAGCGTAAGCGCAAAGCGGCCGCCGCCGTGAAACGCAACATGCGCCGCCTGTCGCGGGAAGCAGTCCGTCGCACGCGTCTTTACTGAGGCCTGTCCAAGCCAGGGCGGCGCCCGTTGTCCGTTGACATGTCACTGAAATCCCGAATCCAGGAAGACGTCAAGCAGGCCATGCGCGCGCATGAGCGCGAGCAATTGGCTGCATTGCGTCTGGTGACCGCGGCCATCAAGCAAAAAGAAGTAGACGAACGGATCGAGCTGAATGATGAGCAGGTGCTGGCCGTACTCGACAAGATGGTCAAGCAACGCCGCGAGTCGCTGGAACAGTTCCAGAAAGCGGGGCGTGACGACCTGGCGGCCAAGGAGCAGTTCGAGCTGGACCTGATCCAGACGTATCTGCCGGAACCCCTGTCTGCAGACCAGTTGGCCGAGTTGATCCGCTCCACCATTGCCGACCTCGGCGCCAGCAGCATCCGGGACATGGGCGCCGTGATGAATGCCCTGCGTGGACAGGTCCAGGGGCGGGCCGACATGAAGGCCGTCAGCCAGGCGGTCAAGACACAACTTGCCTCCTGACCAGGCCGGTGATGAACGGGGCGCCTGAATGGGGGGCCTGATTCCGGATTCGTTCATCGAAGAACTGCTTGGCCGCGTCGATATCGTGGAAGTCATAGAACGGCGCGTGCCCCTGAAAAAGGCCGGGCGTGAGTACCAGGCCCGCTGCCCCTTCCACGACGAAAAAACCCCCTCCTTTACCGTCAGTCCCCAGAAACAGTTCTACCATTGCTTTGGCTGCGGAGCCCACGGCTCGGCCATCGGTTTCATGATGAATTACGAAGGCCTGGAGTTTGTCGATGCAGTCGAAGAGTTGGCGCGCCTGGCCGGTTTGCAGGTACCGCGTGACACCGCGGCTGCAGCTCCGCGGCCGTCAGCCGGGTTGTACGAGTTGCTGGCCGAGGCTGGCGACTGGTATCAGGCGCAGCTGAAGCAGAGCCCACAGGCGATCCAATACCTGAAGCAACGGGGCCTGTCAGGGGAAGTGGCTGCGCGGTTCGGGGTCGGATACGCCCCGGCTGGTTGGGACGGCCTGATGCGGCAGCTGGGGACGGATGACCAGCGCCTGAAGCTCCTGCAGCGTGCCGGTATGTTGAGCCAGGGTAAAGGCGGCACGTATGACAAGTTCCGCGATCGAATCATGTTCCCGATCCATGACCGGCGCGGCCGGATCATCGCTTTCGGCGGACGGGCGCTTGCCGACGACGGCCCCAAGTACCTCAACTCACCTGAAACAGAACTGTTCCACAAAGGCCGCGAACTGTATGGGCTGTACCTGGCGCGCAAGAGTCAGGCAAAACTGGAACAGATCCTGGTCGTGGAGGGTTACATGGACGTGGTGGCACTTGCTCAGTTCGGTTTTGGCAATTGCGTGGCCACGCTGGGCACGGCGACGACCGGTGATCATGCCGAGTTGCTGTTCCGCGCGGCAGACGAAGCGATTTATTGTTTCGATGGCGACCAGGCCGGTAGAAAAGCCGCCTGGCGGGCGCTGGAGGCGACCTTGCCGCGCTTGCGCGAGGGACGACAGGCACGATTCCTGTTTCTGCCGGAAGGCGAAGATCCGGACAGCCTGGTCAGGCGGCAGGGCAGCGAGGCCTTCCAGGCTTTGCTGGCCGACGCGCAACCGCTGTCGGAATACTTCTTCGACCAGCTCACCGGCGCGGTCGACATGAGCTCGATCGACGGCAGGGCACGCTTGGTCGGCCAGGCCAAACCACACCTCGAGCAGATCCCCCCGGGCGTATTCCGGGACATGATGTTTTCGCGCCTCGAATCACTGGCCCGTCACAAGGTGGACGACCAGGCGGCCGGCCGACCCCCCAGGGAGTTGAGATCTGCAGCCAGCAGGGCTCCGGGTACGCCGCGAACCGCGATGCGACTGGCCCTGGCCCACCTGGTACAGAATCCGTCTTTGGCATCCGGCGCACGCAACATGGACGTGTTTGAGGGCTGTGATCTGCCGGGTTTTGAAATCTACCGTGAACTTGTTGACTTCTGCGCCAAAAGCCCCAATATGACTACCGCTCAGCTGTTGGAGCTATGGCACGACCACCCGGCGCAATCACACTTGAACAAATTGGCCACCTGGGACCTGCAGGGAGACGAAGAGAATCTCGCCCGCGAATTCCGGGATGCTGTCACGGGGCTGGAGCTCCAGTGGATCGAGAGCCGCATGGAGAAAATGCCCAAAATCGTAGATCTCGGCCCCGAGGATCGCCAGCAATTGCTGGCCCTGCAGCAGCGCAGGCAACAGTTGATCGGGGAGTTACACGGGGGAGAACCGTGATAGTGAACGGGCGCATGAAACCATGTCGCCGGTTTGGCGGTCTTGGACTATAGTTAATTAGCCTGAATAGAACTTTATGAACGAGAATCAGCAGTCCCAATTGAAAGATCTCATCACCAAGGGAAAGGAGCAGGGGTTTCTGACCTATGCCCAGGTGAATGATCACCTGCCCGATGACATCGTCGATCCCGAGCAGATCGAAGACATCATCAACATGATCAACGACATGGGGATCTCGGTGCATGAAGAGGCGCCGGACACCGATGAACTGATTCTCAACGACGACGCCACGACCGATACCGACGACGACACGGCGGCCGAGGAGGCAGCGGCGGCCCTGGCTGCGGTCGAGACCGAGATCGGCCGCACCACCGACCCGGTCCGCATGTACATGCGCGAGATGGGCACGGTGGAACTGCTGACGCGCGAAGGCGAGATCGCTATCGCCAAGCGCATCGAAGACGGCCTGCTTCAGGTGCACCATGCGCTGGCGCGGTTTCCCGGTACCTACGCCACCCTCCTGGTAGAGTATGCCAACTACAAGGATGGACGTCAGCGGCTGACAGAGCTGATGATCGATTTCATCGATCCGGAAGAACTGGCCAAGCAGGAAATTCCGAAACCGGTCAAGCCCACCAAGCCCAAGATCGAAGAGAAGGACGAGGACCTCGACGAGGACAACGAAGACGACGAGGACGAGGACGACGAGGACGAGGACGAGGCTGAAGAGGAACAGGGCCCCACCGGCCCGGATCCGGAGGAAGTCGACCGCAAGTTCGAGGAAATTGCGGTGCTGTACCGTAAGTTTGTCACTCTGAAAGGCAAGCACGGTCTGGCGCACAAGAATGTTTTGAAAGTTCGCGAGCAGATGGCCGACATTTTCCTGCGGATCAAGTTTCCCGCGAAAATGGTGGATCACCTGGTCGACCGCCTGCGTTATGTCGTTTCCCAGACCCGTGACCTGGAACGCATGATTTTGCAGATGGCCGTCGTACAGGCGAAGATGCCCAAGTCGGTGTTCCTCAAATCATTCACCGAGAACGAAGCCAATGCGAAGTGGCTGACACCGGTCCTGAAGGGCAAGCAGAAGTGGGTGCCGGCACTGAAGGAATACGCGCCCGAAATCCGCACGGTGCAGGAAAAGTTGGCGCGGCTCGAAACGGAGGCGCAGGTCACCATCGCCGAGTTGAAAGACATCAACCGCACGATGTCCATTGGCGAGGCCAAGGCTCGCCGCGCCAAGAAGGAAATGGTCGAGGCCAACCTGCGGCTGGTGATCTCGATTGCCAAGAAATACACGAACCGCGGCCTGCAATTCCTTGATCTCATTCAGGAAGGTAACATCGGCCTGATGAAGGCGGTGGACAAGTTCGAGTATCGCCG
>JAPHSB010000207.1 GCA_026193295.1 Lysobacterales bacterium | reverse complement strand
GCCTCGCGGAAGCCGTGAAAATACTGCGCCATGATCGCGCCCGAATTGCCGCGCGCGCCATCGAGGGCGGCCTCGGCCACATGGTCCATCAGTTCATCGACGCGCTGGTCCGGCGAGGTGGCCGTCGCCTCGAGAATGGTCTTGAAGGTGAAGGCCATATTGGTGCCGGTATCGCCATCGGGCACCGGGAACACATTGATCCGGTTCAGGTACTCCCGGCGCTGGAAGACGTTGCCGATGCCGGCCGTCAGGGCGCGCAGCAGGCGCGGTGCGTCGAGGTAGGCGATGGCGGCGTGGGCTTTGCTCATGGACGGGGATTATAGGGACAGATGGTCAAACTGCCCACAGATTGGCAGATTTTGCTGCGTGGCGGTTTTCCCCCGAGCCCACCCTGCCGCCAGGCAATGACTTTCGGGCCATGTTTCGCTGGCATGAAACCTGCATGATATCTGCTGTAAACACCAGGAGCGTAGCATGTCACAGGAAAGCGTCATCAATGAGATCCGTGAGTCACTGAACGGCCGGCCGGGGCAGCCGATCGTTTTTGGCGTGTGCAATGCACTGGCCGAGCGTTTCGGCAAGGAACCCTGGGTGTTTCGCCTGGCGGCCATCGTCCTCGCGCTGTTCTGGTCGCTGCCGGCCCTGGCGGCCTACATCATCGCCGGCCTGGTCATGAAGGAAACGGAATTGCGCACCCGCACGTTCTTCAGTGGACTCGCCATCGTCATCCGGGAAAACGTCGAGCGCGGTGCGGCGTGGCTGCGTGAGTGCTGCACGACGGATGAGCGCGGCGATTATCACAGGGGCTGAGGCCCCGTAGGACCGAATTCATTCGGGAACCAATCGCGGATGAATCCGCTACTGCGGTTCGAGGCCGACAAAATCCAACAAGCCCCGTTCATCGAAGGGATAAAACAACTCGCGCCCCGTGTCGGGGCGTTGTAGCACGGGTATCCGCAAGCCGTATTTTTCCTCGAGCCCCGCATCGTCGTCGACGTCCACCGGACGCCAGCGGATGCCGGCCCGGTCCAGCATCGTTTGTACCTGGTGGCACAAGTGGCAGTCAGCGCGTTCATACAGGACCAGTGGCTCGGAGAGTGTCATCGCGGCATTCTGACAGGCTACAATCCGAATTCCAAAAAACCTGTGACCCGATAAGCCATGGCTGTCAGCGTTTTCGACCTGTTCAAAATCGGTATCGGACCCTCGAGCTCGCACACCGTGGGGCCCATGAAGGCAGCCTGTGGCTTCGTCCAGCGCCTCGAGCGCAACGGCTTGCTGGACGCGACATGCCGCGTGCAGGTCAGCCTGTACGGCTCTTTGGCCCACACCGGGCGCGGCCATGGCACCGACAAGGCGGTCATGCTGGGTTTGCAGGGTGAGTTGCCGGACCGCATCGACCCCGACCGCATCGAGCCCATGCTGGTGTCGATTCGCGGCTCGGAGACCGTCCGCCTGCTCGACCGCCACCCCATCGGATTCAACGAAAAAACGGACCTTTTGTTCCGCAAGCGGGAGAAACTGCCGCACCACCCCAACGGCATGCGCTTCGAAGCGTTTGACGCCGGGGGTGCCCTGCTGGAGCGCCGTGAGTATTACTCGGTCGGCGGCGGCTTCGTGATCAACCAGGACAAGGCTTCCGAAGACCTCATCGTGGCCGACTCCACCCCCCAGCCCTACCCCTTCGCCAGCGGCGATGGCTTGCTGGCGCAGTGCCGGGAGCACGGTCTGCGGATCGCCGAGATCATGCTGGCCAATGAAGCCTGCTGGCGATCGGAAGATGAAATCCGCGACGGCTTGCATCGCATTCGCGCGGCCATGCGCAGTTGCATGGAGCGCGGCTACCACCAGCAGGGCGAATTGCCGGGTGGGCTGCGGGTCGCCCGACGGGCTCCGCAACTGTTCCGTGAGCTCAGCGGCCAGGACGCCAGCCCGGACCCGTTGGCCGTGCTGGACTGGGTGAACCTGTTCGCGCTGGCGGTCAACGAGGAAAATGCCGCTGGCGGCCGCGTCGTCACGGCGCCAACCAACGGCGCCGCCGGCGTGATCCCGGCCGTGCTGCAGTATTACGAGGACTTCGTGCCGAATGCCAGCCCGGACGGGGTCATCGAGTTCTTGCTGACGGCCGGGGCCATCGGCATCCTCTACCTGCAGAATGCGTCGATTTCAGGGGCCGAAGTCGGTTGCCAGGGCGAGGTGGGCGTGGCCTGCTCGATGGCCGCCGGCGGCCTGACCGCGGCCATGGGGGGGAGCATGTCACAGGTGGAGAACGCCGCGGAAATCGGCATGGAACATAACCTCGGCCTGACCTGCGACCCGGTCGGCGGGCTGGTGCAGATTCCCTGCATAGAACGCAACGCGATGGCCGCGGTCAAAGCGATCAACGCGCAGCGCATGGCCTTTCGCGGCGACGGAAAACACCGCGTGTCGCTGGACAAGGTCATCAAGACGATGCGTGACACCGGCGCCGACATGAAGAGCCATTACAAGGAAACCTCGCGCGGCGGGCTGGCCGTAAACGTCATCGAATGCTAAACACGTCATAGAATGCTGAACATGGAGGAATGGCACGTGACTTTTGCAAAGATCCTGCTGCAGGGCCTGCTGCCCGCCGTGCTGCTGTGGCCCACCGCTGCGTCGGCCAAGAACATCTACAAGTACCAGGACGAGAACGGCATCTGGCACTTTACCGACCGGGTGCCCGAAGACGAGGAGCAGTTCGAAACCGTCTACATGGAGCGCGAGCCGGAGCCGCGTGTCCGATTACGGCAGGAGGGCCCCAAGGAAAATCCGGTATACCTGGTGTTCAACGACTACTGGGGGCCGGTGGAAATTGAGCTGAGCCTGCTCAACGCGGTCAACGTGCTGTCCGAACCGGCGCTGCCCGCGCGATTCGTGATACCGGGACAGACCGAGCAGACCCTGGTTGGACTGGGGCCGCTCGATCCGCGCCGCGGATTCCAGTATCGCCT
>JAPHSB010000087.1 GCA_026193295.1 Lysobacterales bacterium | reverse complement strand
TTCTCGTGAAATCAATCATTCCCGAATGAATTCGGTCCTACGTTTCGCGCTCCCGGTCCTGCTTTTCCCGAATGAATTCGGTCCTACGGAATAGCCGGCCGCAATTCCACGGTGTTGCCGTCAGGGTCATGGATATATATGGAGTGGCCGAAGCCGCCGGCGCCATAGCGGGTCTGGAATGGTCCGCAATCCAGGCCATGCGCCTCCAGCCAGTCCCGCAGTTCGCCTTCGCTGACGTTTTCCAGTTCCAGGCAGAAGTGGTCCAGGTTATTGCCGCTACGGCCCGGCGGCCCGCCGCCGGCACGGCCGAGTTCGCTGTCTACCGCGACGATGTCGATCAATGCATCGCCGGCCCGCAGTTGGGTCAGACCCGTTTCCCGGGGCAGTTCGCGCTCGACCTCGCAGCCGAGCACTTCCCGGTAGAACCGGACCATTTCCACGACGTTGTCGCTGCGCAGCACCAGGTGGTCGATTTTGCGCACCCGGATCATGTCTCTTCCGGCCCCAGCCATTTGCGCACGCGGGGCGGCCGGTAAACATCGAAGCGATCGAGCAGGCTGGCCGGGTCCTGCTCCAGGATCAGCATCGGCTGGTGCTCCGTCCTGACGAATCGCTCGGCGACGGCGTGCTCCAGGAACATGAAGAGGTGGTCGAAGTACCCGGCCACGTTCAGCAACCCGCACGGCTTCGCATGCAGACCGAGCTGGGCCCAGGTCAGCATTTCGAAAATCTCCTCGAACGTGCCCCAACCTCCGGGCAGGGCGACGAAACCGTCCGACAACGACTCCATCCGGGCCTTGCGCTCGTGCATGGATGCAACCACGAACAATTGGGATAGCCCGCCGTGCGCCACCTCCTTGGAGGCCAGGGCATGCGGGATGACGCCGATCGCCTCCCCACCCCTTTCCAGCACGGCGTCGGCGACGGCGCCCATCACTCCGATGCCGGCGCCGCCATAGACCAGGCCGAGACCCCTGGACGCGAGTTCATGACCCAGTTCGCGGGCCGCTTCGCGGTAAGCCTCCAGTCTGCCGGGGCTGGAGCCACAGTAGACACATACGCGTTTCATTGGCTGATCTCATACCGGGAGAACTTCATTCTACTACGTCGTCGAGAAGGCTCCGCCAGGCCGCCTGCTTCTGCTCGAGGGTCATCCCGGCATGGGCCGGGCTGGTCGAGGGAAGACGGCGCAGAGGCAAGGATGCTGCTGTTCCGGATAGGGTGGGCAAAACGTGCTTGCGATAGACAGCTTCCGCCTTGGCGCCATTGAAGTAAATTCGCCTGATGTTCGGATGGCCGTGGAAGAACGCCTGGAAGTCGTTGGTGACGATGGAGCGGTCATCGATGGCCGAATCGAGGCTGCCCGCCCTTAAGCAGGTCTGCAGCACATCCCAGATGGCCACGCCGCGGCGCACGACCTGTGCCGCGCGCTCCTCGTACGTGGTTGCCTCGATGCCGAGCAGGGCGGTGAGGATCGGCCAGAAGCCGTTGCGCGGATGCGCATAATACTGCTGGCGCGCCACGGATTCGCGGCTCGGCATGCTGCCGAGGATCAGGATGCGGGCATCGGGCTGACTGATCGGTGGAAAACCCCGAACCTGCGCCATGCCAGCCAGAGTCTGCCCCGGGCTCAGGCCGAGGCTCGGGTCAGTGTCAGCAGCAGCGCCATGCGCGTATGAAGGCCGTTTCGTACTTGCCTGCGAATCAGGGATTGGGGGCTGTCCGCGACATCCGACGAGATTTCCACCCCCCGATTCATGGGGCCGGGATGCAGAACGACGCAGCCGCTGGTGGCCAGGTTCAGCCGTGCCTGGTTGAGGCCCCATTCGCGATGGTATTCCTCTGCATCAGGAATATGCAGTCCGGAAATACGCTCTTTCTGGATTCGCAGCATCATGATCGCGTTGGCGCCCTTCACGGCGTCATCCAAATTGTTGAAGACCGTGGTGCCCTCGGTCGTTCCGTCTCCCGGCATGAATTCCGGGGGACCGGCCAGCCGGATTTCGCCGATGCCCAGCATCCGCAGCATCTTGATCGAAGACCGCGCAACGCGGGAGTGGCGGATGTCGCCGGCCATAACCAGCCGGATTTCGCTGAAATCCGGGATGGCCTGCTTCAATGTCAGCGCATCCAGAAGCGCCTGGCTGGGATGAGCAGCCGTGCCGTCCCCGGCGTTGATCACGTGCACGCCGGGTTCGGCCGAGGCGGCCAGGCGCGCCGCGTTGCCTTCTTCCGGATGGCGGACCACGATGCAGTCCGGTCCCATGGCCTGGATGGTGTAGAACGTGTCCTCGAGTGACTCGCCTTTCTCTACCGAACTTCCGATAGCCGAGACATTGATGACGTGCATACCGAGCCGCTTGGCGGCAGCCTCGAAGGAAACCCGGGTGCGCGTGCTGGCCTCGTAGAACAGGTTGACCAGCATGCGGCCGGTTCGCGTGTTCTCAAAGGCGCGGATGTCACGGGAAATGGAAAATGCCAGGTCGAGCAGTTGCTCGAGTTGCTCCCGGCTGCAGTCACCGACATCGGTGAAGTGATTGAGTGGTTCAGCCATGTGCGGATTGTAACCAGTTTTCGAGAATTATCTGCGCCGAAATCGCGTCCAATTGATCTGCGTTCTTGCGCCGCAGTCCGCCGCTGGCCCTGAGTTCCGCAAAACGGCTTTCGGCGGCCCGTGAGCTCAGCCGCTCGTCGGCAAAATCCACCGGCAGCGAGAAACGGGCACCGAGCGTGGCGCCAAACCTCCGGGCTGCTTTCGACATGTCCGTTTCCTCGCCCTCCGGCCCGAGCGGCAGCCCGACCAGGAGCTGCTGGGGTTCCCATTGCCTGACCAGGCGGTCCAGGGCGGCCCAGTCCGGCTGGCGGCCGTTGCGCACGGTTTCCAGGTTGCTTGCCGTGCAGGTGGTAGCCTGGCCGATGGCAACGCCGATGCGGCGCAAGCCGAAATCAAATGCCAGAATGTATCCGCGCGGCAAAGCGCGCTCAGGCATGCCCCGCTTCCGAATGCAGGCGATCGACCTGGATGCCGAGCCGGCCGAGCGCTTCGTCAAATCGGGAAGGCAGCGGCAGGTCAAACACGATGGAGGTGTCGGCGGCTACGGACAACCAGGCGTTGGCCAGCATCTCTCCCTCGAGCTGTCCACCGCCCCAGCCCGCGTAGCCCAGTGCGACCACGTACTTTTCCGGGCCCTTGCCCTCGGCGATCTCGGCCAGGACATCGCGCGACGTCGTCACCATGATGTCTTCGCCCACCTCCAGGCTGGACTCGTAGCCGGGTAGCGGGCTGTGCAGCACGAAACCGCGATCGGGCGCTACCGGACCGCCTTCCAGGACGGGCCGGCCCCGGATCGATTCGTCATCACAGTCGATCTTGAGCTGGTTGAGAATCTCGCCCAGCGTGTAATCGGAGAGGCGATTGATCGTGATCCCGATCGCCCCCGCATCGCTGTGCTGGCACAGCAGGGTCACACTGCCTGCGAAATTCTGGTCCACCATGCCTGGCATGGCGATCAGCATCTGGTGGCCCAGATAGCCAGTTATCTTGTTTCCATTTCCAGCCGACATGCTTCCAGATTGGATGCTTCAGGAACATTTTTCAAGTGGCGCTTGCTACAATGGCGCTCATCATGACCAAGCAGCCGCAGCAACCAGAAATTGCCGTTGGGGGCCACGCCGCGCGGCGCCCCGTGCGCAGTTTCGTGCGGCGCGCCGGCAGGTTGACCGACGGCCAGAAGAGGGCGTTGCACGATCTGTTGCCGCGTTACGGCGCCGGGGAAAGTGGCCACGCCCTGGACCTCGCCCGGCTGTTCGGCAACGACCAACCGGTCATTCTGGAGATCGGGTTCGGTAATGGCGACGCGACCTGGCGCATGGCGCAGGCCCATCCGGAGCACAATTTCCTTGGCGCGGAGGTCCATCAGCCCGGCATCGGGCGGTTGCTGCTGGCGCTGGAGCGGGAGGGCATCGAGAACGTCCGGGTAGTCTGCGCGGACGCCGTCGAATTGCTACGCGACCGCATCGCCGAGAGCGCTCTTGACGGCGTCAGGATTTTTTTCCCCGACCCCTGGCCCAAGAAACGACACCACAAGCGGCGCATGATCAATCCGGAGTTTGTCGAACTGCTGGCATCGCGCATGAAAACCGGCGCCATCCTGCACCTGGCGACCGACTGGGCGCCCTATGCGGAACACATGCTGAATGTGCTGCGAGGCTCCCGGAACTTCGATAATCTTGCAAAGGCGGGTGGCGGATCCCCACGGCCCGAGTGGCGCCCGCGCACCAAGTACGAGCAACGGGGCGAACGGCTGGGTCACCCTGTGATCGATCTGCTGTTTCGCCGCGTGGCGCCGGCCGGGGGGGGGTGAGTAGATGGAGTCCGGACTGACACTAACCGGCGACATGGTGCTCGTGCTGGTGGTCCTTTCCGCCACCATAGGCCTGTTCGTATCTGAGCTTGTCCGCGTGGACATCGCGGCGATCCTGGTGATGGTGGTCATCGGACTGCTCCAGCTTGTGCCCACGGGCCAACTCTTCAACGGTTTTGCTTCCAACGCCGTGATCTCCATCATCGCGGTCATGATTCTCGGAGCCGGCCTGGACCGAACGGGTGTCATGACTGTGGTTTCCGCGTGGATTCTGAAGATCGGCGGTAATAGCGTGACGCGGATCACGACGTTGGTTTCGGTCACCGTGGGCCTCATTTCCAGCATGATGCAGAATGTCGGCGCGACGGCGCTGTTCATGCCCGTGATGTCCCGGGTTTCCGCAAGGACCCAGATTCCGCAATCCCGCCTGCTGATGCCAATGGGGTTCTGCGCCATTCTGGGCGGCACCGTCACGATGGTTGGCTCCTCGCCGCTGATACTGCTGAACGATCTCATAGAAAATGCCAATGCGTCGCTGCCCCCGGGCGTCCCAACGCTGCAAACCTTTCACCTGTTTGACGTGACGCCGATCGGCGTCGCGCTGTTGCTGGCAGGCATCGTGTATTTCCTGGTGGGGGGTAAATTCCTTCTGCCGTCGGCCAAGGAAAAGGCCAGCGGTGTCCCGGCCCGCACCCAAACCTATTTCGCTGATGTCTATGGCATCAAGGGCGATGTCTACGAGTTGCTGGTCACTGTGGACAGCCCGCTGGTGGGCATGAGCATTCGCGAGGCGGAGCAGATCGCCGGTGCGCCGCTGCTGCTGGCGATTCGCAATACCGAAGAACCGAGGCTCGCCCCGCCATCGGACGAGATGATCTGGGTAGGCACAATTCTCGGCGTGATGGGCACCCGCAACCGGGTGGGTCGATTCGCGCTGGAGAACCAGTGCCGGGTGCAGCCGCGGCTGAAAACGTTCGGACCCCTGTTCAACTCCAGCCGGGCCGGCATTTCCGAGGTCGTGATTCCGCCCGGCTCCCGGCTGGTCGGCCAGACCATCGGCGATGCCCGCCTGCGCACACGATATGGCATCAGCGTGCTGGCCATCAATCGCCGGGGCGAGATCCTGACCGAGAACCTGCGCGACCAGGTGCTGGAAACCGGCGACTGCCTGGTTTCGCACAGCACCTGGCGGGATCTGTCAGCCGTCGCCAGGGAGCGCGACTTCATCGTCGCGACCGACATTCCCAAGGAAGAGCAACGACCGCAGAAAGTGGCGCACGCCCTGCTGTTTTTCGGGCTTTCGGTCGGCATGATCATTTTCACTGACTTTCGGCTCTCGATAGCCCTGCTGGTCGGGGCGATGGGCATGGTGCTGACCGGTGTGCTGAGCATCGACGAGGCCTATGCGTCGGTCAGCTGGAAAACGGTATTCCTGTTGGCCAGCCTGATTCCCCTGGGCCAGGCGATGGAGCTGACCGGCACCGCCGCCTGGATCGCGCAGGAGATCATGCAGATCCTGGGTGATGTCCCCGAGCTCGCCATCCAGGCCGCACTGGCCGTCATGGCCACGATCTTCACACTGGTGATGTCAAACGTGGGCGCAACCACGATCCTCGTTCCGATCGCTGTCAGCATCGCATTGGCGACCGGCGCCAATCCCACCATGTATGCTCTGATTATTGCGCTGTCGACATCGAATGCGTTCATTCTGCCTACGCACCAGGTGAACGCCCTGATCATGGGCCCGGGCGGCTACCGCGTCGCGGACTTCATCCGTGCGGGCAGCCTGATGAGCCTGGTGTTCATTATCGTGATGCTGACCATGGTCAATGTCGTTTTCCGAACCTGATGCCGTGGGTTATTACCTCGCCCCACCGCCGTTGAACCCCGTCACCCGCATTCTGGCTGGAGTGCTGGCATTGCTGGCGCTGGTTGGGGCGTTTTTTTTCGGCATGTTCGTGCTGGTGCTGGCGCTGGGCCTCGGAGCGCTGGCCTGGCTGGTCCTGGCGGTGCGCATGTGGTGGCTGCGCCGCCAGTGGCAGAGGCAGGGCGTCAGCGGCGAGTACCGCCAGTCAGGAACGCCGGGCAGCGCCGACCGGCGGCGCACTGACGCAATCGACGCAGACTACGAGGTGGTTTCGCGCCATGAAGACGAGTGATGCCGCGTTTCAATTTTGCGGGCCAGCGTCTAGAATGCAATGAAAGAACGCCAGGAAAACAACCATGTCCAGTATTCGCGAAGTCCTTGAACGAAAAGGTGGAACCGTACTGACGATCCAGCGTCAGGCATCGGTTCTCGAAGCCATCGGCAGCATGTCGCAGGCCAACATCGGTGCGATTGTGGTCGAGCGGGACGGCCAGCCTGTCGGCATCTTCACCGAGCGCGATTACCTGAGGAAAATAGCACTGGAGGGTCGTTCTTCCCGGGAGACTCCCGTCGATGAGGTGATGTCTTCACCGCTGATCACGGTTGCGCCGGAGGAGTCGACGCGTACCGCGATGGAGACCATGACCGAACGGCGCTGCCGACATCTCGTTGTCATCGACGGCGAGGAAATGGTCGGCATCGTTTCCCTGGGCGATCTGGTCAAGCACATGCTGGTCGAGAAGCAAGCCGAGGTGGATCAGCTTTCCAGCTACATCGCCGGATCTTATTGATTCTCGGCACAAGCCACACAAGGGTCTACTGTCACCGGCGCCTGTCCGCTGACGGCGCACTGTGAGCTGAGCCTAAACTTGTTCGTCCCGGTCGGCCGCATCCGGCGCTTTTGGGCTTCGCTTGTATTGCTCCATGACAGCGCTTTCCACCTGCTCGAGGATCGAGTCCATCGAACCCTTGGTGGGCTCGTTGCCCAACGGGCGCTGGTGACCGAACAGGTTGATCCAACGCTCGCTGCGGCGCCCCAGCTTGATCACTCTGCGGAACTCCCGGTCGCAGTCGGCCCCGCCCCGCATCACACCGATCAGTGCTGCTACCAAAGACAGCGGGATCAGTATGGCGTCACGCAGACCATCGACCAGCAACTTGATCTGCAGGACCGCGGTTTCGCGAATCAGTTCGATCCGGGGATTCCGGTTGGCAGTCTCCATTGAAGGCTCCTGGTGGATGCGGGATGTTGTCAATGCACGTTAAACTCATCATCGTACTCGCCGGAGAGAAATGATGAAATATCTGCACACCATGGTCCGCGTCACGGATCTCGAAGAATCCCTGGATTTCTACTGCGATAAGCTGGGGCTGGTTGAACTGAACCGAAAGGATGTTCCCCAGGGCCGCTTCACGCTGGTGTTCCTCGCGGCGCCGGGCGACGAGTCCGCCCAGGTCGAACTCACCTACAACTGGGACGCCGAAGCCTATTCCGGCGGCCGCAATTTCGGACACCTGGCGTATGCCGTGGATGACATTTACGCGGCTTGCCAGAAACTCTCGGATAGAGGCGTCACCATCAATCGTCCCCCTCGCGACGGCCGCATGGCCTTCGTGCGTTCGCCGGACGGCATTTCGATCGAACTGCTGCAACGGGGCGATGCGCTGCCACCTCGTGAGCCCTGGGCTTCGATGGAAAACCAGGGCACATGGTGACGGAGCGGCAGCCGGTATGGATAACAAGGATGAAATTCTACGAAGCCTGAAGGCCATTGAGGCCAACCAGCAGCAGCAACTGGATGGCATGCGCGAGGCGCTGCGGATTCAACGGGAACAATTCGAAATGGCGCGCACGCAGTACGAACGTGCCGAGCGGCTCAACGACCGGGCCGAGAAGATCCAGGAATCGGGTGCCAGGATGATGGCGACGGCCCGCAAGGCCTTGATCGTGCTCCTGCCGATCATATTCTTCCTGCTGCTTTACCTGACCTGGCTGATCATGCGCTAGACAAATTTTGCCGTAGGACCGAATTCATTCGGGATCGATTGATTCAACAAGAAGGAGCCGGGTACTTCGGCGCCCCTCTGCGCAGGGAAGACCAAATTCCCGAATAAATTCGGTCCTACAGCAGGAAAATCGTGGCCAGCAGTCCGCTGATTGTCATGGTGAGGGTGTAGGGCAGGGCCAGCAGCACCATGCGCCCGTAGCTGAGCCGGATCAGCGGCGCCAGTGCGGAAGTCAGCAGGAACAGGAACGCGGCCTGACCATTCGGCGTCGCCACCGACGGAATATTGGTCCCGGTGTTGATGGCTACGGTCAGCTGCTCGAAGTGTTCCCGGGTAATTTCACCGGCATTCAACGCGGCGTTGACCTCGTTGATGTACACGGTAGCCACGAAGACGTTATCCGAGATCGCGGACAGCAAGCCGTTCGCCATGAAGAACACGGGCACCTGGGCCTGCTGATCCAGCGTGAACACGTAGTCGATGACGGGCTGGAACAGGTGCTGGTCGTGAATCACGCCGACAATGGCGAAGAACACGACAAGTAAAGCGGTGAAGGGCAGGGCTTCCGAAAAAGCATGTCCCAGCTGGTGCTCCTGGATGATCCCGGTCATGGCCGTGGCGAGCACGATCACGGTCAGGCCGATCAGGCCCACTTCGGCCCAGTGGAAAGCCAGGGCGACGATCAGGAACACGGCCACCATTGCCTGCATGATCAGCGCGGCGGTCTGGGCCGAGGTTCGCTTGGCGTCCTCGATCCGGTCAAATTCCTCCAGAATTCTGCGCGCGGCCACCGGCATCCGGGCCCCGTAACCAAGCACGCTGAATTTCTCAACCGCGAGACAGGTCAGCAGGCCTACTGCCAGAACCGGCAGGCTGACGGGCGCCATGCGAACAAAAAACTCGCCGAATTCCCAACCGGCTATCTGGCCGATCAGCAGGTTCTGCGGCTCGCCCACCAGGGTACAGACGCCGCCCAGCGCGGTGCCCACGGCGCCATGCATCATCAGGTTGCGCAGGAAGGCGCGGAACTGGTCGAGATCGTCGCGGGTTTCGTGTCCGATACCGGTGTCGTCGGCGTGATCGTGATCTTCGTCGAAACCCTTGCCTGAGGTCACCTTGTGGTAGACCGCATACAGTCCTGCAGCAACGGTGATAATGACGGCCGTTACGGTCAGCGCATCGAGGAATGCCGACAGTACGGCGGAGACCAGGCAGAACATCAGGGACAACATCATCTTCGACTCAATCCGGATCAGGATCTTGGTGAAGATGTACAGCAGCAGGTCCTTGAGGAAGAAAATGCCCGCAACCATGAAGATCAGCAACAGGATCACGGCAAAATTGGTTTCGGTTTCGTGGTATACGGTCGCCGGACTCGTCATGCCGAGCAGTACCGCCTCGATGGCCAGCAGGCCACCCGGCTGCAGGGGATAACATTTCAAAGCCATCGCCAGGCAGAAAATGAATTCTGCGACGAGCAGCCAGCCGGCGACGAAAGGCCCCATGGCCCAAAGCACAACGGGATTCAAAAGCAGGAATGCCAGGATGGTCAGCTTATACCAGCGGCCGGCATGGCCCAGGAAGTTGTCCAGCATCGACTGGCTTATGGATCTCGGCATTTGAGTCCCTCAACGCATTGCGGGCGAATAGCAGGCAATTCTATTGACTCGGGACCGATTGCGCCAGTTTGAATCCGCCCGCGTTGGAAATCCGGCGCCAATTCCGTTTTGCGTTTGTCGGCGGCTTCCGATAGAATATATCTCCTTATCTTGATTGAAGGATATGGTTTCATTAATCCGGACCGTTCAGACGGGCCCAGCCTGCTATTCGAGGAATTTTTTATGAGCAGTTACCTGTTTACTTCAGAGTCGGTGTCAGAGGGGCATCCCGACAAGGTCGCGGATCAGATTTCGGACGCGGTGCTGGATGCGATCCTCACGCAGGATCCTTCGGCCCACGTGGCCTGCGAAACGTTTATCAAGACCGGCGTGGCGATCGTCGGCGGTGAAATCACCACCAGCGCCTGGGTCGATCTCGAGGACCTCATCCGCAAGGTCATCGTCGACATCGGTTACGATTCCTCGGAAGTTGGATTCGACGGCAACACCTGCGCGGTGATGAACATCATCGGCAAGCAGTCGCCCGACATCAAGCAGGGCGTTTCGCGCGAACGGCCCGAAGACCAGGGCGCTGGTGACCAGGGGCTGATGTTCGGTTATGCGACCAACGAAACCGATGTGCTGATGCCGGCTCCGATTTACTACGCTCATGAGTTGGTCAAGCGGCAGAGCGTGGTGCGCCGCACGACTCCGGACGGTCGGCGCCACTTGAGGCCGGACGCCAAGAGCCAGGTGACCTTCCGCTACGAGGATGGCAAGCCGGCCGGAATCGACGCCGTGGTTCTCTCCACCCAGCACAGCAAGGACTCCACACAGGCGGAATTGCGCGAACTGGTCATGGAAGAAATCATCAAGCCCGTGCTGCCGCAAACGTGGTTGAACGGGAACACCAAGTACCACATCAATCCGACCGGGCGGTTCGAAATCGGTGGCCCCGTTGGTGACGCCGGCCTCACCGGCCGTAAGATCATCGTCGATACCTATGGCGGCATGGCCCGTCACGGTGGCGGCGCGTTTTCCGGCAAGGACCCGTCCAAAGTGGACCGGTCTGCGGCCTATGCCTGCCGTTACGTGGCCAAGAACATCGTCGCCGCGGGGTTGGCGGACCGGCTCGAGATCCAGGTGTCCTACGCCATCGGCGTGGCCGAGCCGACTTCGGTCTCCGTCGAGACGTTTGGAACAGAGCACATCCCGGTAAAAACGATCGAGCAGATCGTGCGCCAGGAATTTGATCTCAGGCCTTACAGCATCATCCGCATGCTGGACCTGATCAAGCCGATCTATCGTCCACTGGCGGCCTATGGCCACTTCGGCAGGGAGGACCTGAGCGTCAGCTGGGAAAACGTCGATCGCGTGGAGCATATCCGCTCCGCGGCCGGGCTCTGACGTCCCGCGTCGACATTCAAGAGATTCAGCATTCGAGAGATTTGGAGGAATTACAGTGAGCGCAGTTATTGAAGAGTTGAAGAAGCACGACTATTACGTTGCCGACATCGGTCAGGCCGCTTTCGGGCGCAAGGAGATCGCCATTGCGGAGTCCGAGATGCCCGGCCTGATGGCACTGCGCGAGGAGTACCGCGACGAGCAGCCGCTCAAGGGTGCGCGAATCGCCGGCAGTCTCCATATGACGATTCAGACAGCAATGCTGATTGAAACGTTGAATGAGCTGGGCGCTGACGTGCGCTGGGCGTCCTGCAATATTTACTCGACCCAGGATCATGCCGCCGCGGCGATCGCGGCCGGCGGCACGCCGGTGTTCGCATTCAAAGGCGAATCCCTTGACGAGTACTGGGAGTTTACGCACCAGATTTTCAACTGGGGCGCCGGTGATCGCGACGAAGACTTTGCGAACATGATTCTCGACGATGGTGGTGACGCGACGCTGCTGCTTTACCTTGGCGCCAAGGCTGAGCAGGATCGCTCGGTGCTCGACGATCCGAAAAGCGAGGAAGAAGTCGCTTTGTTCAACTCCATCAAGAAGCGGCTGGACACGAATCCAGGCTGGTACACGAAGGCCTTGTCGCACATCCGGGGCGTGACTGAAGAAACCACGACCGGCGTCAAGCGGCTCTACACGATGGCCAAAACCGGCGAATTGCCGTTCCCGGCCATCAACGTGAATGACTCGGTGACGAAGTCGAAGTTCGACAACCTCTATGGTTGCCGCGAGTCGCTGGTGGACGGCATCAAGCGTGCCACCGACGTGATGGTGGCCGGCAAGATCGCCGTGGTCGCCGGGTATGGCGACGTCGGCAAGGGCTGCGCGCAGTCGCTGAAGGGGCTTGGCGCCACGGTCTGGATCACCGAGATCGACCCGATCTGTGCCTTGCAGGCGGCCATGGAGGGGTTCCGGGTCGTCACGCTGGACGAGGCGGCCGACAAGGCCGACATTTTCGTCACCGCAACCGGCAACTACCACGTCATCACGCACGATCACATGGCGGCCATGAAGCACCAGGCCATCGTCTGCAACATCGGGCATTTCGACAACGAGATCGACGTCGCCAGTCTGAAGCGCTACGAGTGGGACAACATCAAGCCACAGGTCGACCACATCATTTTCCCGGACGGGAAGCGCATCATCCTGCTGGCCGAAGGCCGCCTGGTAAACCTCGGCTGCGCCACGGGCCACCCCAGCTTCGTGATGTCCAACTCCTTCACCAACCAGGTGCTGGCGCAGATGGAGCTGTGGAACCACGGCGAGCGTTACGAAAACCAGGTCTACGTGTTGCCCAAGCACCTGGACGAGAAAGTGGCCCGTCTGCACCTCGGACGTATCGGCGCCCACCTGACCGAGCTCTCCGACGAGCAGGCGAAATACATCGGCGTGGAGCTTTCCGGACCTTACAAGCCGGAGCACTACCGCTACTGAGCCATGGCTGTAGCTGGCAGCCTGCGTGTCTCATCATCGCTTGTCGCAGCAGATTGCGGGTGAGACATGCAGGCTAATATTTCCTTCGAGTTCTTCCCGCCACGGACGGAAGAGCAGAAACTCATCCTGGAGTCGACCTGGCAAAAGCTGGCGCCGCTGCGTCCCGACTACCTGTCGGTGACCTTTGGCGCTGGCGGGTCAACGCTGGATGCGACGCGGGAAACGGTCGAGGCGCTGGCGGCCGGGACGGACGTTCCGGTTGCCCCACACATTTCCTGCATGGCCCAAAGCGAGCAGATGCTGCGCGATATTCTGCAGGCTTACCGCGAGAACGGTATCAGCCGCCTGGTAGTCCTGCGCGGCGATCGGCCCGACGGCTTGGCTGGTCCGGGGCCATTCCAGTACGCAAACGAATTGGTCGCCTATATCCGCCGCGAGTTTGGTGACGGCTTCCGGATCGAGGTGGCCTGCTACCCGGAGTTTCATCCCGAATCGGGATCGTCCCGATCTGATTTGTTCTATTTCAAACAAAAAGTAGAGGCCGGCGCCGATGGTGCGGTGACCCAGTACTTCTACAATG
>JAPHSB010000178.1 GCA_026193295.1 Lysobacterales bacterium | reverse complement strand
GATATTCGCGAGACTTTCGGCCGCATGGCGATGAACGATGAAGAAACCGTGGCACTGATCGCCGGCGGGCACACCTTCGGTAAAGCGCATGGCGCCGGCAAGCCGGCCGATTGCGTGGGTGTCGAGCCCGCGGCCGAAGGCATCGAGCAGCAGGGTCTCGGTTGGGTCAACAAGTGCGGCACCGGCAAGGGAGCCGACACGATTACCAGCGGCCTGGAGGGCGCCTGGACCGCCACGCCGACGGCCTGGAGCATGCAATACCTGAGCAACCTGTTCGCCTTCAACTGGGTGCAGACGAAGAGCCCCGGCGGGGCAACCCAGTGGATTCCCGATGACAAGGGCGCTTCGAGCATGGTGCCGGACGCTCACGATCCGTCGAAGCGGCACGCCCCGATCATGTTCACGACCGACCTTTCGCTCAAGTTCGACCCGAGCTACCGGAAGATTTCGGAGCGCTTCCTGGCCAACCCCGAGGAGTTCGAACTGGCCTTCGCCAAGGCGTGGTTCAAACTGACCCACCGGGATATGGGACCGCGCGCGCGTTACCTTGGCAAAGAGGTTCCTGCCGAGGAGCTGACCTGGCAAGACCCCGTCCCCGCGGTCGACCACGTCCTGGTTGACGCGAAGGACATCGCGGCGTTGAAGTCCGAGATTCTCGCCTCGGGCCTGAGCGTCCCCGAACTGGTCAGAACGGCCTGGGCGTCGGCCTCCACCTTCCGCGGCACCGACATGCGCGGCGGCGCCAACGGGGCGCGTATTCGCCTCGCGCCGCAGCGGGATTGGGAAGTCAACAACCCGGCGGAACTGCAGAAGGTGCTGACACGCCTGGAGTCCATCCAGAACGGCTTCAACAGCTCACAATCGGGTGGCAAAAAGGTCTCGCTCGCCGATCTGATCGTACTGGGCGGAGCCGCGGCCATCGAGCAGGCCGCCAGGGACGCCGGACAAAGCGTGCAGGTACCCTTTACGCCGGGCCGCACGGACGCAACGCAGAACCAGACCGACGTCGAGTCCTTTGCCGTGCTCGAGCCGACCGCGGACGGGTTTCGCAACTACTTCGGTGAAGGCAGCCGCCGGTCACCGGCCGACATGCTGATCGACAAGGCCAATCTGCTGACCCTGACCGTGCCCGAAATGACGGTGCTGGTAGGCGGCCTGCGTTCCCTGGATGCGAATGTCGCAGGGGCTGACCACGGGGTATTCACCAACCGGGCCGGCACTTTGAGCAACGATTTCTTTGTGAATCTGCTCGACATGTCCACCAAGTGGTCGAAATCAACGACCACCGAGGGCGTGTACGAAGGGCGCGATCGGGAAACGGGCGAGCTCAAGTGGTCGGCTACTCCGGTTGACCTCATGTTCGGGTCGAGCTCCGAACTGCGCGCAATCGCGGAAGTCTATGCCGAGGTCGGTGGGCAACAGAAGTTCACGAACGACTTTGTCGATGCATGGGCCAAGGTGATGACCCTGGACCGTTTCGACGTGGATTCGTCCCCGCAGAACCTGGCGCTTACGAGCCGCTGAACCTGGCTTGGCGAAGGGTCGGGTTACGACCCGGACGGAGTTACGGACTTCTCCCGTAGCTCATGAAAAAGGAACGGCGGCGTTGGATACGCCGCCGTTCTGCATTACGGGCATGCTTCCCTGCCGGTCTGTGCATACCCCTATTTCCTGCCCTTGAGAATCTCAGCCAGGTTCGCAAATGGATGGTGCGTGGCGACGCTCCCCTGCCGAGCCTCGTTGGCACCCGCAGCGTAATCTGCATCGAGGTAGCGCGAGTGCTCACGGTCGTGGCAGTAGAGGCACAACAACTCCCAGTTGCTGCCGTCGGGCGGATTGTTGTCGTGGTCGTGATCACGGTGATGAACCGTCAATTCTCGCAGGTTGTCACGATTGAACTCGCGAGTGCAACGGCCGCAAACCCAGGGGTACATCTGCAGGGCCCTTTCGCGGTAGGAATCCTCCCTCGCCGCCCGCTCGCGGTGAGCCTGCGCCACGATCCGATCCAGTTTTTGCGAATGGTCTGTCAATCCATACCCCGGTCTGTGCCTGTCCAGCCTATCAACGCCTAATTTTGGCGGACCTTCAGTGTAGGACATAATAGGTCCGAAAGCGTATATTGATCAGCCGCCACGAGTGGGTGACGAGGCAGGAGGTCAGGAACTTGGCTTTCCCCGGAACGAGTGAAGACTATTCATATGGATACCTCATCTGCCACGAATGTGATCTGCTCACTTTCGTCGGAGATGTGCCAAGCGGACACAAGGCAACCTGCCCGCGCTGCGGTGTCGTATTCACACGTTCGCGCAAGAGTGCGCTCGACCGCATGCTGGTTTTTGGTTTCACCGCGATAATTTGCCTGTTATTCAGCAACTTGTTCAGCTATGTTGACATTTCTGTGCAGGGCCAGGACAGGGGCATTACCTTATTGGAAACGGTACAGGTGCTGTTCGAGCTGGATGAGCGGGCCCTGGCCGTATTCGTGTTGGTGGTGATAATTGCCTTGCCGACCTTTTTCGTCAGCGTCATCTGTTGGCTTGCGGTCTCGATAAAACTCGAACGGGTGAGTGCCAGGACCATCCGCCTCTTGCGAATCATCGGATACCTGCAGTTTTGGAACATGGCCGAAATATTCTTTCTGGGCATTCTGATCAGCATGGTCAAGGTATCGTCCATGGTCCACGTTGAGGTCGGATTGTCATTCTGGGCCTATGCCATGTTCAATGTGTTTTTCATTGCCGCTTTTGCCCATGTGGACCGATTCCAGCTGGCGCAGGCCATCAAGCGAATCGTCAGAGATCAGCAGGTGTCCCTGGATGCCCCCTAGTACCAGCGCCTACTACGGGCAAAACCTGGTGAGCTGTCATCAATGCGATACCGTGCAGGCCGCGGGCCAAGATCGCTGCAGCTTTTGCGGGCATGCTTTGCATGGCCGCAAGCGCTACAGTCTCCAGCGCGCCTGGAGCTTCCTTACGACTGCGCTGATTCTCTATGTGCCGGCCAACGTGTTGCCTATCATGACCACCAGTGAATTGGGCGATGAAACGCTCAATACGATTGCCGGTGGTGTCGTTACACTGTGGGGACATGGCGATTACCTGATTGCGCTGATTATCCTGATTGCCAGCCTGCTGGTGCCCCTGGCGAAGTTCGTCGCCCTCATAACACTGTGCCTGGGCAGTCAATTCACTAATATTGACAAGCCTCACACCAAGGTCGCCGTCTATCGCCTCACGGAATTCGTCGGGCGCTGGTCCATGGTTGACGTCTTCGTGGTCGCTTTCCTGGCAAGCCTGATTCAACTTGGCAACCTGATGTCGGTTCACCCCGGTCCGGCGGCGCTGGCGTTTGCAGGCATGGTGGTTTTCAGCATGCTGGCGGCCAACAGCCTGGACCCGAAACTATTCTGGGATGATTATGAGCACCACCAACAACACTGATCCGCCTGTGGCTAACGTTGAGCCCATGCGAAAAATTTCTGCCTTGTGGTTGATTCCCATCATCACGCTACTGGTGGGGGCCTGGATGGTCTACGACGATTGGTCGCAGCGGGGGCCGCTGATCACCATTGAGTTCGCTTCCGCGGAGGGCCTGGAAGAAGGCATTACCAAGATTAAGACGCTGGATGTGGAAGTCGGACAGGTTGAGAAGATCACCCTCAACAGGGACCTCGACGGTGTGATTGTCACGGCGCGCATCAATATCGAGTTCAAGAATCTGCTGAGGGAGGGCTCATTGTTCTGGGTAGTGCAGCCCAACGTCAGTTTATCGGGCGTCACCGGTCTGGGTACGATTCTCACCGGACAATACATCCGCTTTGCACCCGGTGATGCGGGCCAGGTGACCAGTGATTTCCGGGGCCTGGACAGCCCGCCATTGACACCCGTCAATGCCCCCGGCCTGCGCCTGAAGCTCGTCACACATGGCGATTTCTATTTCTCAAAGGGTGACTTGATTCATTACCAGGGCATTCAGGTTGGCAAAGTCGAGGAAGTCGAGTTCAATTTCGCCGAGCGCAAGATCTATTACAAGGTCTTTATCGATGCTCCCTATCATCAACTGATCAGCAGTGAAGCACGCTTCTGGAAAGCCAGTGGAATTCGTGCCGGCTTAACCAGTGAAGGATTTGAACTCGACATGGGCCCGATTGACAGCCTGCTGCTCGGCGGGATTTCTTTTACCGTGCCCGAGGGGCAGTTCAACAGCGAACCGGTCGCGGAAGACTCCCTGTTCTACGTTTACCCCAACCATTCGGCGATCTTTGAAAAACAGTATCTGTATTCCATTCAGTACTGGGTGATGGTGCAGGGCAATGTCGGTGGCCTCAATGTCGGCGCACCGGTTAAGCACCGCGGCATGCAGGTCGGCAAGGTGCTCCGCACCGATTACATCCCGGAGGGCCGCAACCTCCTCGATAAATCCATGAGCATCCCGATCCTGATCGAAATTAACCCCGGCCGCCTGGGATTGCCCGATTCTGAGGAGAGCCTGAAACGGGCCAGTGCCGACATCAATAACTGGATTGAGCAGGGCCTGGTCGCGACCATCAAATCGCAGAACTTTCTGCTGGGTTCCCGCATGATTGACCTGCAATACGATGACAACCCCCAGCATGCCGAAGTGACGTACTTCAAAGACCTGATGGTGATACCGACCGGGCTCGATATGCTGGCCAAGTACACCGACAGCATCGACGATTTTATTGACAGGATCAACGGCCTGCCGATTGAACAGGTGCTGGCCAAGCTGGAAGTCCTGCTGGATGAGGGGGCCGCCACGATGGTCAGTATCCAGTCGGCGGCCAGGAGTGCCGACGAGTTGGTGGGGGATGACCGCAACGCGGTGCTGATCGAGCAGCTCTCGGGCACGCTCTCCGCGCTACAGGAACTGGCCGAGTCATTCGCCGCGGACTCCCAGGCTAATCGCGATTTGCTGCGCCTGCTGCAGTCTACCTCGGCCCTGCTTGAAGAACTCAAACCCCTGGTCTCCGAACTGAAAAACCAACCCAATGGTTTGATTTTCCCCACCAGCCAGCCCGCAGAGATCGAGCCCCGGAGGAAAGAGCCATGAAGCCGCAGCTGTCCGCTATTTTGCTATTTGTTATTGGCCTTGCCGGTTGCGCAGCGGGGCCAGCACCCATCGAATACTATGTGTTGGCTCCGCCGGTTGCGGCTTCGGACAGCATCGTCGAACGATCGAACAAGCCTGCCCTGGTGATCGATAGTGTCGAACTGGCCGCCTATCTGCGGCAAACCGGCATGATCATCCAGACCGGGGAGAACCAGTTACTGATTTCCAGGAACCATTTGTGGGCCGAGAGCCTGGAGCTCGCGCTGCCAAAGGCCCTGGTCCGGGAACTGCAGCGGCAGTCGGATGACTATTCCTATTACCTGAAATCCCTGGACTCGGTAGGTCAGACGGACTACCGGCTGCGGCTGCGCATTGACAGCCTGCAATCTACCGATCGGGGTGAAGTAGTAAGCGCCGGCCGCTACCAGTTGATCTCGGCCCAAGACGCGGCCGCGCCCATCGTTGTCGATTTCAATTTCCAACGTGATCTGGAGCAGGACGGCTATGCGTATGCCGTGGAGCAAATGAGCGGGCTCATCGGGCAGATTGCCGGAGCGATCCTCGCCTCGGTGGACAAGCTGGAGCAGGAGCGCTGACAGTATTGACCGTCAACAAACTGGAGAGTCGAGATGAAAATTGTGCTTTTGATCGGCCTGTCGGTCGTGTGTTGCTGGACCCAGACGGTAGCCGCCGAGACGATGGTGGAGCGGGGGCGCTACATCGTTGAAGTGATCGGAGCGTGTGGAAATTGCCATACGCCGCAGGGGCCGGGGGGGCCTGACGAGAGCCGTCACCTCGCCGGGGGCAATCCGATCGAGGAACCGGGGATGGTGGCGATACCTCGCAACATCACACCCGACATGGAAACCGGGATCGGCGCATGGACCGACGCCCAGATCATCACGGCCATAAGGGAAGGCGTCCGGCCCGACGGTCGGGTGCTGGGCCCGCCGATGCCTTTCGGGATGTATCGCCAGATTTCCGATCGGGACGTCGCGGCAATCGTCGCTTATCTGCGCATGGTCAAGCCTGTCAATAACCAGCCCGAGCCGTCCAGCTACGACTTTCCGCTACCCGAATCCTGGGGACCGCCTGTCGACCAAGTGCCGGAGCCAGACCGCACCGACGAGGTGGCCTATGGCGCTTACCTGGCGGGCCCCCTCGGACATTGCATCGAGTGCCATTCGACGCCGGACGCCCACGGCTTTCCGGATCTGGAGAACGCGCTTGGCGCCGGCGGCATGTTGTTTCACGGACCCTGGGGCGTGTCGGCCGCGACAAACCTCACTCCGACCGGTTTGAGTGGCAAAAGCGACGCCGAGATCAAGCAGATCATCACGACCGGCATGCGGGCCGACGGATCCAGGCTGCGGCCGCCGATGGGCTTCAGTTACTACGCCCATTTGACGGACGGGGATCTCGACGCCATCGTCGCCTACCTGCGCTCACTGCCCCCCAGGTAGCG
>JAPHSB010000441.1 GCA_026193295.1 Lysobacterales bacterium | reverse complement strand
GCATGCAGGAATTCGCGCCGGTTCGGCATGAATTCATACTGCGCGGAACTGGGCTGCTGCTGGCCATAGCCCGGCACCAGTTCGTCGATGCGCGGTGTGGACGGTTGCTCGAGATACTGGGCCGACAGCATCAGTTCCGAGCGCTGCCCCAGGTCCTGCCGCCACTTGATGTCGGCTGCGTTCTGCCGGTATCCGCTGGGTCGCACCGTTGCTCCGCCGCCGATGATGCGATCGCCATGGTCCTGGTAAGTGACGCCGCCGGAAAGGACCGAGCCGCTGCGCCCCGCGGCCGCCTCGGCGCGCCCGATCAGGCTCGAATCGACACTGTTGAAGGCGCCGTAAAGCCGTCCGGTGGTCGTCCACCGGGCGGAGTCAAGGAGCGGCTCGCGGGTCAGGACCTGAACAACGCCACCCATGGCGTCTGCGCCGTAGAGTGAAGGGGCGGAACCGCGGATGACCTCGGTCCGTTCGGCCGCATAGGCATCGACCAGACCCAGGTACTGGTTCGGTGCGTCGCGGAAAAAGGCGTTGTTCAGACGCATGCCGTCCACCAGGTGCAGAACCTGGGAGCCTTTCAGCCCGCGAATGATCGGGATGCCCTGGCCCGGTGTGGTCTGTTGAAAAAAGGTGCCCGGCACGCCGCGCAGCATTTCCGCCAGCAGTTCGGGCGCCTGCCGCCTGATGTCTTCGGCGTCGATAACCGAGACGGCCTCGGCGACATCGAGTATCGATCGCTCGACCCGTGTCGCCGTCACGATCACCGACTCCAGTGCTGGCTCGGCGTCCCGGGGGTTCCACTCGTCCCCACGGGATTCCGCGTTGGCCAGGCCCAGGGCAAACAGCATCACCAGGGGCGCCAGGCGCGTCCCCGCTGCTGACGCGTGAGCCGTGTGCATTACTCGGCGGGTACGCCCCGCCCCGGCGTCCATGGCACGCCAGCTGCATCAAGCTCGCGACGCAATGCCGGCAGATCGCTGTCACTGAGACGCTGCATTCGGTCTTTCACCCCGCTGAATTCGCTTTCCGCAATTTCGACCATGCGCTCATGTGTTGGGGTGGGGCCGTAAGTCGAGCGAAACGTTCCCATGACCGCAACCTCCAGGCGACGCTTGATCGACACCGGACCTTCATCGCCGTAGAAGCTCCGCGCCTCGTTTCCGGCCAGTTTCTGGTGGATGTCCAGCAGCTCCAGTTCAATGGTCCGGGCCTGGTCGCGGAGCGAGGCCGGAGCCTGCGACCGCAGCAGCGTTTCCTTGATAGCAGCCGTTTCCGCCAGGAAATCCGTCACGGCGGCTTCAGCCCCGCTGACCTGTCGCTTGACATCGTCCAGGCGCAGCGAGAAGGCCACCACTTCTTCGGGTTGCAGACCCGGTAGGCCGCGCTGCCGCATGGGGACGACCTCGAACGACTGCGGCGTACCGAGATCGCTCAACTGCCCGTTAACGCGTTTGCTCAACTGGATGCTGTAACGGCCCGGGGCGGCCAGGGGGCCCGGAAAATCGATGTATACGGGTCCCTCTACCGGTGGCGCCCACGGTTCCGAGCGTGGGTAGCGGAGATCCCAGGCCACCCGGTGGAAACCCGGGGTCAGGGGCCCTTCGAGGTGCCGGATAACCTCGCCTGCGGCGTCGCGTACGGTCAGGATGATGGCCGGAGCATCCTCGATCTCTTCTGCCCGCAGCGCATCCCAACCCGGATAGGGCGTGTCGTCCCCTGTTTTTTCCAGGATCTTCTCGCCCTCGCGCCGCTGTTCCTGGGTGGTCTTCAGGCCGTCTTTCAAGTAGTAGGTGAAGACGGCCCCGAATGGCGGGTTGGGCGCGACGAACATCTCGTCTCCCTGGTAGCCGTTACGGTTTTCCTTCCAATCACCCAGCGGCCATTTGGGCAGGTACCAAAGCGCGTCTTTCACCGGGAACAGGATGGCCTCCTGCTGCAACGCCTGTTCACTCAGGTGACGCAGGGGGGTGTAGTCATCGAGGATCCAGAATCCACGGCCGAAGGTGGCGCCGACGAGGTCGTTTTCACGTTTCTGGATGGCCAGGTCGCGGAACGAAATGGTGGGTGCGCCGCCGGACAGTTTCACCCATTGGTCACCGCCGTCGACGGTAAAAAACACGCCGAACTCCGTGCCGGCGAAGAGCAAGTCCGGTTTGACGTGGTCCTGCACAATGCGCCAGACAACGTGCCGTTCCGGCAGGCCTTCGGAGATCAGGGTCCAGGTACGGCCACGGTCGCCGCTTCTGAAAATGTATGGCGCAAAATCGCCCGATTTGTGATCGTCGACCACGACGTAAACGGTGTCGGCGTCGTGCAGGTCGGCCTTGATGTCGTTGACGAAGAAATGGTCAGCGACGCCCGGCAGGCGCTCTATGGCGCGCCAACTCTCGCCGCCGTTCTCGCTGACCTGGATCCGGCCGTCATCGGTCCCCGCGTACAGCAGGCCTTCCACCAGCGGAGATTCCGACAGCGACGTGATCGTGCCGTACTTCGACATCGCCCATAGATCCCACGAGGCGTCATAGCTCCAGACACGCCCCATCATCGGCTGCTTCAGGCGGTCAATCCCGTGCGACAGGTCGCCACTGACAGGCGTCCAGCTGTCGCCGCGATCGTCCGAACGCCACACGCGCTGGCTGGCAAAATACAGTCGCGCCGGGTCGTGCGGACTGATGACGATCGGGGCATCCCAGTTGAAGCGGTCGTTTTCTTCGTTGGCCTCTGGTTGGGGCTGGATGTAGACGATTTCGCCGCTGACGCGATCGTAGCGATTCAGGTTACCTTCCTGCCATTCGGCGTAAATGATATCCGGGTTGGTTGGATCGACTGCGGACTGGTGACCGTCGCTGTGGAGCGTGATGAACCAGTCGCTGTTGCGTATTCCGTTGACGTTGTCCGTGCGCGAGGGGCCGCCCTGGCTGAAGTTGTCCTGGGTGCCGCCGTAAACATTGTAAAAAGGCTCGTCATAATCCACCGCGACCTTGTAAAACTGGGTAACCGGCAGGTTCGATATGAAGCGGAAGGTCTGGCCCAGATCGAAGGATTCGTAGACGCCACCGTCGGTGCCGTACATCAGGTAATCGGGATCCTCGGGATCGAAGATCATGGCGTGGTGATCGCCGTGCTTGTGCCCATGATCCTGCGGGATGAACGTTTTGCCTCCGTCCTCGCTGATGTGCAGCGTGGCGTCCATCTGGTAGATGCGGTCGAACTGGTGCGGGCTGGCGAAAATTTCCTGGTAGTAATGCGGGCCGGTACCGCCGGACAGGTAGTCGCTGCGTTTCTCCCAGCTCTCGCCGCCATCTGCTGACCGCCAGAAACCGCCCTTGCGTTTTCCGAGTTCGATCGTGGCGTACACCACGTCCGCGTCGATCGGCGAAATCGCGAGTCCGATCTTGCCCATATCTTCTTCCGGCAGGCCTTCAGTCAGTTCCCGCCAGGTTCTGCCTGCATCGTTGGACTTGAAGATGCCCGACTCCGGACCGCCATTCATCAGGGCAGCCACGTTGCGCAAGCGCTGGTGCTTGACTGCGAACACGACGTCCGCATTGCGCGGGTCGAGGTGGACCTCGTTTACGCCGGTGAACGCACCGCCTGACAGGATTCGTTCCCAGCTAGCGCCGCCGTCGATGCTCTTGTACAGGCCACGG
>JAPHSB010000447.1 GCA_026193295.1 Lysobacterales bacterium | reverse complement strand
TTTTTTCCAGTTTCCTTTAACCATGTTTCAGGGCAACCTCGCACGGGGTGACCTCCAGTCGAAGAGCGGCGGTCCCCTGGATGGCGTACTGGTCAGGCAGCCATGGCAGCTACCGGTGCCATGAATCAGCGTTGATTCATGGCTGCTCTCGCACTGGAAGCAGACTTGCCGGCGGCCTTTGCTGTCGATACAGCATGACTGGATCAAAAACTCACATGAATGTGCTGGTGTTTGGCGCGGTCTATTTGTAAGCGCAAAAATCGCTCGCAATCAAAGACCGCTGTCCTATTCGCGGGTACGGTTTTTTTAGGGGTATTGCCAACTGCTTAGATCAGCCCCCTCGGGAGCTGATTCCTCGATGCGCTGCAAAATCTTCGGAACAAAGCGTGTGTTGTAGCGCAATCTCGAAATATGGTTGCCGTTTTCATGGTCCCCGTTCCAGCAGTGCTCGGCTCGATCGCCGTAATCCACCTCACCGGCGTAGTAGGGCTCACTGGTACTTTCCAGAAATGCCTCGGTGAGATAGACGGCGTTGTTGAGATAGAAGTTGTCCATGTCACCGGCATAGATATGCAGTTTCCCTTCGAGTTTGGGCCCCAGGGTGGCCCAATCCCGCTCCAGGATATGGCGCAGATCGAAGTTTTCTTTCCAGTACGCCGCAACTTCGGGGTTTATCTCGCCGGTTTCCTTGTCCCACAGCCGGACCGGATAGCCGTCTTCACCCATCGGTGAAAACGTGGCTTCCCAGATGTCGAATTGCTGGCCCGATCGGCCCTTGTCGCCCAATACCGCCTCCAGCCTGTTGAAGTCATACATGCTGGCCTGGACATTGCCCAGGTAGTCCCGGTGACCGGGCCTCGGCAGCTTCATAAACTGGCTCTCGTACCAGTAGGCATTCCTGTCTTCGTAAATGTTAACCGTCAGGTAGGCGCGAAAATCAATGGGATCGGGACAGGCGATGAAAGCCCCGTTGTACTCCTCCGGATAAAACATCTGCACGGCCATGGCTTCCCAGCCACCGGTTGAACCACCGTAAGTGAAGCGTGCCCAGCCTTCGCCGATACCCCGGAACTGCTCTTCGATATACGGTATCAACTCATAGGTTATCGCGTCGCCGTAAGGCCCCTGGCTGGCGGAGTTTACCGCGTAGGAATCATCGTAGTATGGCGTCGGATGCTGAATCTCGATGACGATAAAACGGGGAAAATCCTGGTCGATCCAGGTCTGGTAGAAATCATAGGCTTCCTGCTGCTGAATGATGTTATAGCCGTGAACATCGAAGCGTTCACTGTAATCAGGTTCGAGGTCAGGATCGGGCGGTTCCGTTCGAAAACCGCCAAAATCACCCGGAAAATGGCCATGAAAAATCATCAGCGGATAGCGCGCTTCCGGATGGTCCTGGAAACCTTTCGGCAGCAGTACATGGGCACCCAGGTATATATCCTCGCCCCAGAATTCCGACAGCAAGCGGCTGCGCATTCTGATGTGCTTGACGAATTCGGTGTCTTCCGGGGGCGCGATTTCCGGTATCACCCGGTCCAGCGTCAGCTCGAACGTGCCGGATGCAGATTCTCCAATGTCGATTTGGACCGGCTCGGAGTAGAAATTGCCCGGTTTCCGGTTCCATTGCTGCCCTTCTCCGCGATCAGGTGGAAGGCTCACGACCTTGCCATTGGCCAGCTGATAATCCTTGTAACGATTCAGCAAGGCCTGTGCGTAATAGCGGCCGGCAGGCAATTGAGAAAGATCCGCCAGCGGGTAGCCCATCGCCGACCTGTCGACAAGAGCGCTCGCACCCGGCTGCCATTTTTCGACATTGCGGCCAAAGATCAACTGCGTATCGGCCGAATTACTTACCAGAAACCGTGGCTCCTTTTCGTCGTGCGTCGCCAACAGCAACAACAGGCGTCCGTCCTGTGCGTCCTGCGACAGCGCTTCATCAAATTTGACGGAGAAAACAAGGTTGCCGGCTGCGTCCGGGTCAGGGTTCACCGAGCAGGAAAGCGAAAGCAGGCTGAGGATCGTCATCACAAGTACTCCATGGATACTGGATTTCATCCGGTCGCTCCGTCAAAGGGGGTGTCTACAGGGAAATTCATTACCGGGCCCGCGCCTCCGCCTCGATTTCCACCAGGAAGTCCGTGCCCACCAGTTTGGCTTCCACCAGCGTATTGACCGGTTTTATCAGCTCGAATCGCTCACCGTGTGCCCGAGCCACGGATTCCCAGGTCTTGATATCGCTGACGAATATCCGTGTCCGGTCGACATCCTCCAGTTTTCCACCCAGGGATTCGATTGCAGCCTGAATCTTGTCGATCACGAAGTGGGTTTGCGCGGCAGGATCGCTGCCACCAATCAATCGCTCGCGATGGGCGGCGGTCGTGCCCGATATCAGGATTCGTTCACCGCTCCTGATGGCCCGGCAATAACCTGCAAAATCCTCCCACGCGGTTCCACTCAGAACACGGCTCTTGCCATTTTCATCAGTCAGTGGCGAAAAGACGGGAGGCAGCTGTTCGAGATGATCACTCAGGTCGCCGGAAGCCGTGAGAAACGGTGGTTTGCGATATTCATCCCCACAGCCACCGGGAATGGGATCGAGGCCGCTCATGGCCTGCTCGAGTCGATCCCGGTCCTCCTGGTCCAGCGCGACAGAAAAAATGGCCAGATTCTCCTGCACATGATCGCCGTGCCCCAGCCTCGCGCCGAGTATGATTCCGCCCACGGCTGCCCGATCCAGCATGTACCGGCTGGAAACAACCGACATGGATACCGCGTGTTTGCGGGACACATCGGCCAGCGCGCTCAATAGCTCCTGGAACCGGGACCAGCCGCCCGCGGCATCGATGAAACGCTTGTACTTCATCTGCGACCAGGTGGCGAGCTGGTCCGGCCCGGGTTCCGGCTGTCCCAGCCATTTTTCAGTGAGAAAGCCTCCGGCAATCGTTCCAAACGCCAGGATTTTGACGCCGTATTGCTGACAGACCGCTGTCATGTCGCCGGCGGCGCGCTGGTCCAGCAGGGAATAGCTCACCTGGTTGGTCAGGACCTCGATACCGCTGGCCACTGCCACTCTCAGGTGCGCCGCATCGAAATTGGTCAACCCGAGGTGGCCGATCAACCCTTCCTCTTTCAATTCCTGGAGCCAGAACAGGCTGTCGAGCCAGGCCGGATCGGAATAATTCCATGCGTGGTACTGGAGCATATCGAGCTTATGGACCTTCATGCGGTCCAGGGAAAGCTGGACTGCGTCCCTGACCTCACGCTTCGTCACCGCTCCGGGCTTGGGAACCCACTTGGTCAGCAATTGGGCCCGGGTCCCGGCTTGTTCATGGTTTCTGAAATGGCCGGCAATGACTTCCGCCGAACCGTAATGGTCAGCCATGTCGAAGGTGGTAAACCCCGCTTCAACATAAGGAGTCATGTACCTGGACGTCTCCTCGGGATCGAGTGTTACACCGCTGCGCTCGAGGTCAGCGATTTGCCACAGGCCGGTCAGGACACGGGAGATGGTCAGGTCAGGCGCCAGTTCGAGGTATTCAGTCATGAATGCTATTGTCCTGGAAGTTCATTGAACAGCTTTTCCGTATCGGTCCCCGAACTTCGAAGAGACCGCAATTTCACAAAAAACAGTACCGATCCCATCGCCATGACGATCAGCCAGACCGGCGTTGAGTGAAAATACCAGGCTTGCACCGTGCTGGTCATGTCTTTCCACACGTGGACCACGAGAAAGCCTGAAAGCAGGATCGCGCCTGACCAGCCCAGCAATTTCTGCAGTTGTCTCTTTTTCAGAATGGCGACTCTGGAAGCCAGTTCCGGATTCACCCGGGGTAAGGTAATCAGGGTGATACACATCAGCAGGAAATTGACCATCATCGCGGTGACCATGATATCAATTCCCAGAAAGAAATCGCCGGCAAAATGACTGCCCAGAACCCCCACGCTGGCGATCAATCCACTTACCGTCAGGGCCAGGTGAGGCGTATGGTACCTGCTGTGTACCTTGGCAATCCGGGCAGGAAAAATGCCGTCTTCCGCCCAGGCGAACATGAGACGGGAAACCGAAAGCAACATGGCAGGCAGGTCATTGATCAATGCCACAGCCGCTCCGGTCAATATGGCCACGGAGAGGCCAGCGGGAAGCAGGTAGCTCAGCATCCCCGGCGCGGAAATGTCCCTGGACATTGCCTCCTGGGCAACGAAGGTCCAGGGCACCGCGTGATAAACCGCATAGGTAAAAAGAAAATAGAAGCTGCCCACAATGCAAATGGCGAGACCAATGGCCAGTGGCAGAGTGCGCGTTGGGTTTTTCGCTTCGCCTCCGGCCTGTGCAATCGAATCGAAACCGATAAAGCTGGAAAAAAGCAGCGCGGAAGCGGAGAGAAAAACCCTCCAGTCAAGCCCATTGGGATCACCGGGCTGATGTATCCTTCCCTCCTTTTCCATCAGGGCCTTGGCAAAATCGGCATGGTCAAAGGAAAAGCCGGCGAAAATGACAATTGCTCCTAATGCGAACATAATAAACATCAGGGGGATTAACGTTCGTTCATAGGATTTCACCCCACGTACATTGACGTATACAAAAGTCCAGATCAGCAGAAGCGCCACTGAAACGCGAACCGGCCCCAGTTCCAGAAAATGCGCCAGCGCGGTCCAATTCATACCCAGGGCAATGTCTCTCAAGAAGGGCACAATGACGTAGGCAATGACCCCGATGACTATGGACAAACCGAACCACTGCGAAAAACTGGCAATAAAGCCCAGGTAGGGGTTCAGGCCCCTGCTCGCATAAATATAGCTGCCACCGGCGCGTGGCATGGCCGACGCCAGAACGGCATAGGCAAAAGCCGCCAACAGGGCGGGGACGGCGGCAAACAGAAATGCCGGCAAAACATACTGGCCAATGCCGGGTACGTTGCGTTGAATCATGAAGGGAACCACGTTGATTGAAGCACCCAGCATGGAACAAATGCCGGTGGCAGTCAGGCCCATCAGGCCCAGCTTTCTGATCAGATGACTTGAAGATTCGGCGTGATGCGATTGGGTCATGGCTTTTTGCAGGTTTTCCCGGCTCTGATTTTTTTCATGACGCAGAATGTAACAGACCGAAACTCAAAAATTTGGACTCTTCGCGCCTCATTGCCCGTTTTTATCAGAATTTGCAGTCACTGGAGCCATACAAAACCGATATCTGGCGATCAAGGACAAATTTGACCCCATCACAGCCGAAGTTGTCAGCATCTTTTTTCACCATGCCATTCCATCGATGATTGCCATCGGCCCACACGCCGATCCGCACGAAACGCCTGTCCCTGGAAGGCCAGGGCAGGGTGGATGCCGACAAGCCCCAGGCTCTGATAAACCGGATCCGAGGCTTAAAACGGCCGGTCTCCATTACCGCGTTCATCATGCGGGCGGCTAATTCATCCTCGACAGTCGATCCCATCATGCGACACGTCATTGCGGGATTCAGCGTGCAGGGTCGAGCGGGCCTTCCTGTTCCCGGTGAAATGGGTTGATGTTGGCGGCTGCCCTGCTATTTTGAGAGTATTGCTGCCAACAGGCGTCGCCGGGGCGATCTGTGAACGCCTCCAATCAACAAGCCGGCATTGCCGGCACAGCAGACTGAGAGAGAGAAGACATGAGAATATCCTCCCGCATGGTGTTGCCTACGCTCGTTTTGATGATGTGCGTCGTGGCCTGTTCCCGGGCTCCGGAGCCCGAACCTCCGGTTGTTGCCCACGAGCTTGAAGCCGCCCATGCAGCCACCGTGGTGGACGATGCGGCGATGGCGGATGAGTCGGCGGGCGATAACTGGCTGGCCTTCGGGCGCAGCTACAGCGAGCAGCGCTTCAGCCCGCTCGACCAGGTCAACGATGGCAGCGTTTCGCGGCTCGGTGTCGATTGGTACCTGGATCTGCCGAATGACCGCGGCCTGGTTTCCACGCCGCTGGTGGTCGACGGCGTACTTTATTTCATCGGCAGCATGAACCGGGTCCGCGCCGTCGACGCGACCAGCGGAGACCTGATCTGGGAGTTCGACCCGAAGGTGGCCGAGAACACCGGCAACGACATGCGCGCGGGTTGGGAACACAACCGCGGTATCGGCATCTGGAAGGACAAGGTCTACCTGGCAACCTGGGACGGCCGCCTGATTGCGGTCGACCGCGCCACCGGGGAGCAAGCCTGGAGCGTGCGCACCTTCGATCCGGGGTTGCCCCTTTACATCACCGGGGCGCCGAAGATTTTCAAGGGCAAGGTGCTGATCGGCAATGGCGGCACGGAAAACGGGCCAACGCGCGGCTACGTCACCGCCTACGACGCGGAAACGGGCGAACAGGCCTGGCGCTTCTTCATCGTGCCCGGCAACCCCGCTGATGGGTTCGAAAGCGACGCCATGCGGATGGCCGCCGAGACCTGGACAGGGGAATGGTGGAAATTTGGCGGCGGCGGCAACGCCTGGCACGGCTTCACCTACGACGCCGAGCTCGACCAGCTCTACATCGGTACCGGCAACGGTGCACCCTGGAACCAGAAGATCCGCAGTCCGGGAGGCGGTGACAACCTGTTCCTGTGCTCGATCGTCGCGCTTGACCCGGATACGGGTGAGTACCTGTGGCACTACCAGACCACGCCCGGCGAGACCTGGGACTTCAACTCGAACATGGATATCGTGCTCGCCGATCTCGAGATGGACGATCGCACGGTCAAGGCGCTGATGCACGCGCCCAAGAACGGCTTCTTCTACGTGATCGACCGCGAAACAGGCAAGCTCCTCTCGGCCGAGCCCTTTGCGGAAGTCAACTGGGCCAGCCACGTGGACCTGGAATCCGGACGGCCGGTCGAGCAGCCCGGCGCACGCTACGAGAGTGGTTCCGCGCGTATCACGCCGACCCTGGCCGGTGCGCACAGTTGGCACGCGATGTCCTACAACCCGATGACCGGACTGGCCTACATCCCGGTGATTCACCTGTCGGCGGTGTACAACGACGAAGGTGTCGACACGGAGTCGTGGCGGTCTGCGGTGTTCGAAGGCGACACCACCGGCGTGGGCTGGTCCTGGGTCGAGGATGAAGGGCCGGGCACCGGTTCCCTGCAGGCGCGGGACCCGGTCAGCAATGCGACCGTGTGGGAGGTGCCGATGCCTGGCGTCGGCAACGCGGGCACCCTGACGACCGCGGGGAACCTCGTGTTCCAGGGTCGCGTCAACGGCGACCTGGTGGCGTACGACGCTCGTAGCGGCGAGGAGTTGTGGACTTTCCCGACGGGGCTGGGCATCTCCGCGCCACCTGTCACCTATGCCGTCAACGGCAAGCAGTACATCGCCGTTCTCGCGGGTGCCAACCGCATCCCGCGGGGTCGCATCGCGAACACCCCCGAGCTCAAGGACATGCAGAACACGTCCATGCTCTTCGTGTTCGGACTCTGATCGGCTTCAACTCCGATCGGTTGATATCAACGATGAGGGCGGGCGCCAGGCGCCCGCCCTTTTTAGTTCGTGTAATTCCAAC
>JAPHSB010000443.1 GCA_026193295.1 Lysobacterales bacterium | reverse complement strand
GTAATGGATGCGTGGTTTACGGGCCATGATGCAACACTCCTCATCTCACTCGAAGATAGTAGTGTGTTGCGTTGACCGGTTGAATCCGCAGTCGAAAGCTGACATTTCGGAGACTGCAGTGTTGTTCCGTTAATAGCGCCACAACGAAAGTCCCGACTTACAGCTTGGGAATGCTCAAGCTGTGCTGGATTTGTGACGTGATAACCGGTGGCTACGCTCGTTATCAGCCATTTTTCGTCACAAGCAAATCGGACAGGCACCGCAAGTGACTGATTTAATTGAGGCCTAGGATCGCTTGGCCCAACTCATAATCGATTGGTCGCAGGTTCCAGTCCTGCAGGGCCCACCATTCATCCCGCCCCTCAGGCTGCTTGCGCCGCCTTATGGTCAAGCCCCGCACACCTTGTGTGCTCCCATTGAAAAGATGACAACGCAGGCGACCAGGAACACCGCGACCCCGGTCAGTATCCGAAAATGCCTGTGCTGTAACTGGACAGCGGCGGGCGCGTTCTCGATGGATCGCCCCAGCCCCCGCAGTGCGCTGAATTGCCGCGGAATGGCCAGGACCATCCTACTGATGAGGCTGCCGGAGGGCCGGGCACCCGGCGATTCCAGCTGACCGTCACAGTATTCCAGCAACCGGCGGCGCACGAATGCCCGGACAAACAGGGCGAGGATAGCTGCCCCGTAGAGCAGCAGGAACAGGTAGAGGCATTGGTCTTTATCGATCATTCGTATTACTACTCAGGCAGATGAGCGTCGGTCCCTCGGCGAGCAACGCTGCGATCAGTGGCCCCGCCTTTTCTTGCGCCACGCTCAGAAAGTGGAGTTCTGCCCGCAGCAAGGCGGCCCCGCCCAAGGCCATGTTGGCCCCGATTCCGGCAAACGGATTGCGGGCTACGAACCCGACGCCCAGTGCGTAGAGGTTCGGTCCGACATCAATCGACCCCTGCGCGGCAACAGAAAGCCGGTCATGAATCTCCCACGTGTCACAGTCCTCTGTGCAGCTCACGTCGATATTGATGTAACCCGAAGCATGTCCTCGCAAGCGGACAAATTGCAAGTAACCCCAGGGTGAGAGCGACGGTGCGAGAAATTCCCAGTCGTCGATGCCGGCCTCCCGCAGGTTGAAGCGGGGCGGCTGAATCCACTCGCCCTGCACGCGCAAGCCCAGCGGATCGGTCAACCTGACCGGGTTGGCATGTGCATACAGGAACGGGTTGATTCCGCCATCCAGGCCCAGCGGGTCGCTGCGCAGATAGCGTCCCAGCGAGGGGTCGTACATGCGAAAGTGATTGTAATGGAGGCTAGTCTCCGCGTCGTAATACTGACCGGGGAAGCGCAGGTTTAGTTGGTACGCATTGCCGTCGCCATCCGGATCTTCGTCAGCTGTGGTCCTGCCAAATGGCAGACGGTTAGCGGACCAGATGACTTGCCCGGCCTCGTCGCTGGCGAGCAGAGGCGTGCCGAGGTGGTCGCCGTGGATGAACTTCAGCGACGAACCCCCCGCCGGGACTCCGGTCGACACCAGCCTTACCGCATCCGCCTCCAGGAAGGTGCCTTCGAAGCCGTGGTCATTGCTGAAGCCGGTCAGGGCTACGTACTGGCTGGTTCCTGCGCCGGCCGGCGCAAATTCGAAGTTGCCGAGCAGGACCCAGTCGCCGGGTTCGCGGCCCTGGTGTTCGACGATCACCCGCTGCGTGGTCTGGCCGGCAACCTTGACGTTGTAGACGGTGCTGCTGCCCTCACCGGCAGGCTGCAGCCACCTGACGTACACATCGTAGGCACCGCCGGCAAATCCCGCTTGATCTACGTACCAGTAGACCGCGCGATCGGTACGCTTGCGATTCTGCAGGTAGGTGCCATTGACGGCGTCGGCACTGGACTTGGTCTGCCAGTTGGCCCCGTAGACAGTCGCGGCGTCGTTGTCGATCAGGATCTCGCGGGATGCGGACGGGGGCGGAAGTTCGGGCATTTCGTGCAGGTCCACGACCGGCCGGCCGTCCAGGTAGACATATTCGTGCAGGCTGTGACCGTCGGCATCCAGTTCCGCCAGCAACTCGCCCTGCAGGCCGTAGATGAATTTACGTGTCCCCGCGGCTGTCGTCTTGCGGACCCTTTGCCCCAGCGCATCGTAACGATAGGCTGCCGAACGGGACGCTGAAAGCTCGTCGAGCACTTCGACCAGCCGGTTGTGGCCGGAGTAGATGTAATGACGCTCTGGCACGCCATCGGCAAGCACGCCGGTGGTGTTGCCGTTTGCGTCGAGCTGGTACTCCCTGCCGGCATAGCGTGCCAGCCGGTTGGAGCCCGCTTCATAGCTGGCCAGCCAGGTTTCTCCGGCGGCAGTCTTCGAAAGGCGGTTGCCCGCCCCATCGTAGGTGATGTGGATGCCCGATACGCTGCTGTCTGCGCGCACCAGCCGGTCGAATGCATCGTACGCGAATGTAAAACGATCCATTCCGTCGTCCATGTCAAGCAGGTTGTCATTCGCGTCGTACGCGCCGGCCTGCCAGCTCGACACTCCGGCCACGTCGATGCTCACAACGCGTTGCCTGGCGTCGAGGTCGACGCTGGTTTGCAGGCCATTCGCGAATCGCCAGGCGACCGGTCGGCCGAGCGCGGAATAGGCGATGTCGTCCACGAGGATCGACTCCGTCCCATCGTTCAGCCGCAGCCTGATCTGAACGGGCAGCCCACCGCCGTCAAGTCGGAACAACACCGTGCGACCCGAGGGGTATGTGATGGACGTCAGGGTACCCCCGGGGCCATAGGTATAACTCAGCTGCCCTTCGTCGGTGGTGACGGAGGCAAGCTCGCCGAGATCATTCCAGCCGTAGCGGATGCTGTGTCCCCAGCCGGTGGCGATGGTACACAGGCGGCCAGCGCCGTTGTCGCAGCTGTCGAATGTATAGGCAATATCGTAATCCGTGCCGTCGTGGTCGATGGCGCTCAGGCGGCCCGCCGCATCATAGGTGAAGACGCTTTGCCGTCCCTCGGCGTCATGCTGGCTGACAACCTGTCCGGAGCCGTTGTGGGTATAGGTCGAAGTGCCGCTGTCCGGGCTGTCGACCTGGATCCGGTTGCCGAGGTCATCGTGCAGATACCGGGTCGTATGGTTCTCCGCGTCGCTGACTGTCTGTTGACGGCCCTGGCTGTCATGGGTCAGGAGCGTGATGATCTCGCCGGCACGCCGCGTACTGGTCAGGCGCTTGAATGCATCATAGGTATAGGTTTCCGTGTTCAGGTTGCCGTCGGTCCTCGACGCCAGGGTCCCGTCCGGGTTGTAGTCGAAGTCCACGGTGATACCGCCCCGCGTGACCGCATCCAGCCGGTCGTAGGCATCGAAGACACGCTCGATGACGAGGTCCTTGCCGGGCGCGTCGCGAGACCCATGCGTCTCGGTAACCACGTTGCCGGCGGCATCGAAATCAAAACTCACCCACTGGTCCGCGGAAAAGAGCAGCCCCTGCGTTACCCGGGATTCGACACGCCGCAGGCGCCGAGCGCTGTCGTAAGCGAACTGCGTGATGATTTCAGCCCCGCTTTCGTCGTCGATGGTAATGCGCCGCACTTCCCCGGTGAGCAGGTATTCCCACTGGGTGCGATTGAACAGGCCGCCGCCGGACTCGGTCACCGACTTGATAAGGTCATTGCCGGCGTAATAATCGTAGTTCACCACGATACCGTTGGGCCTCACCTCTGCAAGGACTTTGCCGGTCGCGCTGTACACGATGTCATCCCGCGTTCGGGTGCCGTTTGGATCGACGATCGCTCTCAGCCGGGCCCGGTTGTGTCCCTCTGCCGCGTTATCCGGGTAATACTCGTAGCTCGTCACATCCTCGACATCCGTCCGCGGGCCATCGATTGTGGAAATCTGCCCGAACGGGCCGTCAAAGGCATGGCTGACGGTGCGTGAGACCGGTTGGCCAAAGGGATCGAATCCGGAGACCGTCTCGCCGACCAGGTTGCCGTGCAGGTCGAAGTTGCGCGTGGTGACCCTCGACCTGCCGGGATAAACCGACGGCTCGGTGATCCGGGCGACCCGGTCAGGAAAGTTGGGGTCGTATTCGTACTCGACTTGCTTCTCCTGGCCTGTGCCGTAGGCCTGGATCACGTATCCCGGCTGGCCATTGCTATCGTAGTCGCCATAGCGGGTGGTGACGCCATAGATGGTTTTGCTGATTACATTCAGATCGGCGTCGTAGCTGTATTGGGTGTCGGTCTGTCCGCAGCCCTGTGAGCAGATGGGCCCACTGATACTATCCAGGACGCCGCGCTTGTGCTCGATACGGGTCTGATAGGCGGTTGCTTTGCCCAGTGGGTCCAGGACAATCCGCTCACCGTTGGCTCCATAGCGGATATCCACGCGGTTCGCGTCGCCCGCATGATAAGAGGCGGTCGCCCGGCCTTGTTCGTCGTACTCGTACCAGGAATAGCGCTGGCCATCTTCCGCGGTAATGCCGGTGAGGGCGTAGGCATGCCTCAGGTCCTCGTAGTGATACTGGCGTGTTGTGCCATCGGGTTTGTCGACCTGGGCGAGCCTGCCGAGCACTTCGTAGCCATAGGACCAGCTACGACCGGCCTGGTCGGTTACAGTCGCCAGTCGACCATTGCCGTCGTAGCTGAACTCGAGCCGACCACCCACGCCGTCTTCGATTCTGGCCAGCCGGTCGTTCCTGTCGCGCATCGCGACTTGTGACCGGCCGAAGCGGTCGGTGATGTCCAGCAAGAGGCCGTTCGCATCGAAGTTTTCGGTCGTCGAGCTGGCGTCGACGAAGCGCCAGCCGTTAGCTGTCTGTATAAGGCTGACGTAAACACCCGGGCGCGCGAGGTAGCGACTGCCGTTCCAGCTGAAATTGATTTTCTTGCCATCGGGGCGGACCACCTTTACCGGATCCCGGCGGGGATCGCCCGGGATCTCGACGTAGCGATCATAGGTATGCGTCCAGTAGTTCCTGAACGATTCGGAAACGAAGCCAAGGCTGTTGTGGTAGCGGATGAATTCGATGGGTGAAAGTCCATTTGACTCGAAATCCACCTCGCGTTGAAATTTGTTACCGATGGAAAGAGTAACTGGATTTCCGACCTTGTCACATTGCTGGGCCCTGGATTCGCCCACGCCTTCCTCGACATCGGGGTGTTCCAACTCCGGGTTGGTATCCTCGATATCGTCAATTGCGGTGAATGTAAAGGTTGGCTGCGAATCCGGAGTGATTCGGCGGTTGTTCAGCGTCACCGTGTAATTTCCCGGCTTTGAACCCAGGCGGACGGTAGCATTTTCGATGCCGTTTGCATCGGTTTCGCTGCCGCTGCCCAATCCGTAGACAGCCGCCCTCTTGGCGCCCTTGGGGCCATCGATCGACCAGCCGATGACCTCGTCCTCGATGCCGATGCCCTCGAACGACTCCAGCTTCAGAACCAGTGGATGAGGAACATTCTGATCGACGATGCCAATCTGGTTGGCTCCGCTCACCGCGGAAAGGGTCAGTTCATTTACCTCGAAAGTCCGCGACTGGAAGACCACATCGTCGTGCAGTTCCTCGTAGGTCCAGGTTCCGACGTTGTCCGCCAGCAAGGTGCCCACGAAGTAATCCCAATGCTCCATCTGGACCCAGCCGCCGTGGCCGATGGAACAGGCCCGGGTGGCGCAAAAGCCGTCGTACAAGCCGGTCTCTTCGTTGTAGGTGAAGACGTCTTCGTTGAAGTAGCCCTGGCCGCGCCAGCGCATCGTGTAGCGGTCAGGACCGTTATAAATGCGGAGCCTGGCGATGAATGAACTGTCGGAGACCGAAGCCTGGTCCACGAGCGGTGGGCAAGCCGAAAAGATGGGTTCGATGTTGAGTTGCTCCCGGGTCAGGCAGCGATTGTTTTCGGGTTCCGACCACGCCGGGGGTGATGTGCCCAACAGGCTCAGAATGACAAAAATCGCGGAATACAGGCGGCGGCCCCTTGATCTCGGCATGGCAATTTCCCTTCGTGACAGGCTGTGAATTAGGTCGTCAGCAATGCATCTCGCATGCATCAGCAAACAGAACACCCCTTGCCAGCGAGAATAGGGTCTGGAGATAGCGCGCGGCAGAGGATCCTGCTCCGCCTTTTTGAGAGCACACTGCCCGGCGACGCGTAAGAAAGTCAGAAAGCGCTTCGAAGCCTGTGTCCGGTCTGGCGATTCAGGATGGTGAGGCCACAGCCATTCCCTGCCAGAGCCGAACGTGTCATTCTCCCGTCCTGGTAAAGATGAACTTCAGCGATGACTACCTATTGCGACTTTGCCGCGGACAGTGAGATCCACGGGCCGTACCACGACTGCGAATACGGATTCCCGATCGAGGATGAACGCCTGCTGTTCGAGCGGCTGCTGCTGGAAATCAACCAGGCAGGGCTGAACTGGGAACTGATCCTGAAGAAGCGCGAGGGATTCCGCCAGGCGTACGACGGCTTCGACGTCGACCTCGTGGCAGCCTACGGGGATACGGACCGCGCCAGGCTGCTGGCTGACCCTGGCATCATCCGCAATCGGCTCAAGGTTGACGCGGCCATTGCTAACGCCAGGGTCATCCAGCAGATGCGCGATGCCCAGGGCGGTTTTGCCGGCTGGTTGCGGTCGCACCATCCCTTGCGGAAGGCGGAGTGGGTCAAGCTGTTTCGAAACACCTTTCGCTTTACCGGCGGCGAGATCACGGGCGAGTTCCTGATGTCGATTGGCTACCTGCCGTCGCCCCATCGCGAGGATTGCCCGGTCTACGCGAAAATCGCCAGGCTCAACCCCCCGTGGATGGAGGTCGAACCTTCGTTCTGGCAGCAGACAGCGTTATAGTGCCCTGATCGCCTTTCAAGGAACCCGCGTGATGCAGAAACTCAGTCCTTCCTCCTGGCTGGTCAGCGCCGGACGTCCCGAAGAACCGGGCGCACCCCTCAACATGCCGCTGGTACCGGCCTCCAACTTCCTGCTCGGCGGCGACCGGGAGTATGCCAGGGATGGTGGCACGCCCACCTGGGAAGCGCTCGAGGGCATCATCGGCAACCTGGAAGGCGGCGAGGCGCTGGCGTTTTCCTCCGGCATGGCGGCCGCCGCGGCCGTATTCGACCAGCTTGAAAGCGGCGCACGGGTTGTGCTGCCGGATGACTGCTACCAGGGCGTGGTACACCTCGCCAGGGTGGGCGCGGGGAAGGGCCGCTACCGGGTAAACCGCATCGCCACGGAAGACACGACTGGATGGATCGAGGCGGCCGGCGATGCCGACCTGCTTTGGCTGGAATCACCCTCGAATCCGCTGCTCAAGGTGGCCGATCTTCGGGCCATCTGCACCGCGCCGCGCAAGCCCGGCGCCATCCTGGCCGTTGACAATACGTTCGCCACGCCGCTGAACCAGCAGCCGCTGCGACTGGGCGCGGACATCAGCATGCATTCCGCGACCAAGTTCATCGGTGGGCATTCGGACCTGTTGGCCGGGATGTTGGTGGCCCGCGACGCGCTACTGCTCGGCTCACTCCGCCAGTCACGCACGCTGGGCGGCGCGACACCGGGCACGCTGGAAGCCTGGCTCGCCGTGCGCGGCCTGCGCACGCTGGCGCTGCGTTTCGAGCGGGCGCAGCAAAACGCCGCGGCTCTGGCCGAATGGCTGGAAAATCATCCAATGGTCGAACTCGTTCGTTACCCCGGTCTGCGCAGCCATCCGGGTCATGCCCTGGCGGCGGCTCAGCTCGACGGCTTCGGCACCATGATCTCATTCGATGTCACCGGTGGGGCCGCAGGCGCGGACGCGGTATGCCGGGCGCTGCGCCTGGTCCGGCACGCCTCCAGCCTGGGGGCAGTCGAATCCACCATGGAACGGCGGGCATCCAATGCCGGCCAGGAGCATTTGCCGCCATCGCTTTTGCGGCTCAGCGTCGGTATCGAATCACTGGAGGATCTCAAGTCAGATCTGGATCAGGCGCTGCGCGCAGCTGAAGACCGGGAAAAGCTATAATTGAAGCGATGGGGGCAATTGTTTGCCCGTCCCGGCGTGTCATCGCCAGGTTGGCACGGCCAGGTTAAGTGTTGAGAAGGAGCAGCTACCATGTCGAAAAGAGATGAGTTCATCGACGCCATGAAGAGACAACTCGATGAAACGAATGCGCAGATTGACGAATTGGAGGTCAAGATCCAGGCGGGTCAGGAGAAGTTTGGCGCCAAGTACGACGAGCAGATGAAAGGCCTGCGAGCTTCTGCCGGCGCCATGAAGAAGAAGATCGACGAGATCAGGGCGGCCGGCGACGAGCGCTGGGAAGCCCTGGTGGCTGAGGGCGAGAAGATTCAAAAGGCCCTGGTCCATTCGTTCAACTACTTCAAATCGCAGCTCAAATAGCGCTCTTGTTCGTGCGCCAATCGCGTTTCCGGACCGCTGCCGGGCCAGTCGTGGTTCTGCAGAACCGCCGAGGCCAGTCCGCTTGATGTCCTGGTGCGCGGCTGCGTGTCGGCGGCAGGGGTCGTGCGTATGATCCCCCCGCGCGACCATGGTCCGTGCCGCCTGCTGATACCGGTTCTCTTTGCCGCATTGTCGAGCACTTCCGCGGCCGCAGAAGTCGACCCCGACGCGCTGGAAGAAATCGTCGTGGTCGCGACAAGGATTCCCACAGACCTGTCCAGCCTGCCGTTTGCAGCCGGCCGGGTGTCAGGTGAGCAGGTGCAGCGCGCGCGCCAGCAACTCGGGCTGGACGAGGCCCTGGCTGTTCAGCCCGGCCTGTTCTTCCAGAACCGATACAACTTCGCCCAGGATCTGCGCATCGCGATCCGGGGCTTCGGCGCCCGCGCGAACTTCGGAATTCGGGGCATCCGGATCTTTGCTGACGACATTCCGCAGACCCTGCCGGACGGCCAGGGCAGCGTCGATGCGATCGATCTCGGGTCGGTGGCAGCCGTCGAAGTTATTCGGGGGCCTTTTTCAGCCGTTTATGGCTCCGCGTCGGGCGGCGTCATTCATATTCGCACCGAGGACGGGCCGCCGAGCCCCGTGCTGTCCGGCCGGCTCAACACCGGTTCCTATGGCTTCAGTGAATGGCAGGTCAAGGCCGGGGGCCAAGCCGGTCGCCTGAACTGGCTCGTTAACGGTTCGTCGACCGAACTGGACGGCTACCGGGACCATGCCGCGTACCGGAATGACCTGGTCAACACCAAGTTCCGCTATGACTTCGACGATACCGCCAGCCTCACCGTGTTGCTGAACGCCGTTGACTCTCCGACGGCGGACGATCCGGGTGGTCTCACCGCCCGGGAAGTGGCGGCCAACCCGCGGCAGGCGGCCCCCCGGAACCTGCAATTCAACGCAGGCGAAAGCCTCGACCAGCAGACCCTGGGTATCGCTTTTCGCAAGGCTTTCAGTGGTGGACGCGAACTGCTGCTGCGCAACTACTATGTACAACGTGACTTCTTCAACAGGTTGCCGTTCGACGTGAACAGCAACGGCCAGGGCGGCAGCGTCGATCTAGACCGCAAGTTTGCGGGTTTCGGGGCCCAGTACGGCTGGGCGACGGACTGGGCAGGGCGCAGCGGCCGGCTGATCGTCGGCTTCGACTACGACGCGCAGCGCGACCACCGCGTGCGATTCGCCAACAATGATGGCAGTGTCGGCGACTTGACCACCGACCAGGACGAGGATGTCACCACCCGGGCCCTGTTCGTGCAGGACGCGATCGACCTCGCCGATGACCTTGCACTCACGCTGGGGGGCCGGTTCGACGAGGTCGAGTACCGGGTTACGGACCGCACTGGGGCCACCGGTTCCGGACAGCGCACGTTCCGGGAATTCAGTCCCATGCTCGGATTGAACTGGGCGGTGCTTGACACCCTGCGCCTTTATGGCAACGTTTCGACCTCCTTCGATCCGCCGGCGACCACCGAACTGGCCAATCCCTACGGTCCGACAGGCTTCAACCCCGACATCGACTCCCAGACGGCGACCAATTATGAACTCGGTCTGAAAGGCCTGGTCAGCGGACGGCTGCGATACGACCTGGCCCTGTTCCACATCGACGTGCAGGATGAGATCGTGCCCTTCGAGTTGGAGGGTTCCGGCCAGTCGTTCTATCGCAACGCGGGCCGGTCGGCCCACGATGGCCTGGAAGCCATGCTGGCTATGGAACTGTTGCCCGGCCTGACCGGCAGCGCCGCCTACACCTGGTCGGATTTCACCTTCGAGGAGTTCAGCAGCCCTGACGGGGTGGTGTTCGATGGCAACCGCATTCCGGGCATTCCCGAACACCTGGTCAACCTAGCGCTCAACTGGGCGCACGCGTCGGGCCTGTACGCCGGCTGGGACCTGCTTTACGCGGGGCAATTCTACGCCGATGACGCCAACTCGGTGGAAACCGGCGATTACCTGGTATCCAATCTTCGCGGCGGCTTCCGTTGGCAAGCGGACCATTGGACCGTCGAACCCTTTGCCGGTATCAATAACCTGTTCGACGAACGCTACATGTCCAATATCCGTCTGAACGCTGCCTTCGGGCGTTATTATGAGCCGGCGCCCGGGCGCAATGTATACGGGGGCGTTCGCGTGTCCTACGAATTCCAATAGTTGGCAAGGTTGAGCATTCGAAATGATCGACAGCAGCAGGAAAAACTGGGCGATGGCAGACGTCTCGGGCAAGGCGGTCACGCGACGCGTGGCGGTTGCCGGCGGGCGGATTCATATCGGGCAGGAAGCATTCAATCTGCTGACCGCAGGACGGCTGCCCAAGGGAGATCCGCTGCCGATGGCGGAAATCGCCGGCATCCAGGCGGCCAAGCAGACTCCAGCGTTGTTGCCGCTGTGTCACCCGATCGCCCTGAACCGGGTGATGATTCACTCGGTGCTGCGTCCCGAAGCCCACGCCGTGGAGTTGTTCTGCGTCGCGGAGATCGCGGAAAAAACCGGCGTAGAAATGGAAGCGCTGACCGGCGTCTCGGTCGCCTTGCTGACGATTTGGGACTTGGTAAAACCGGTCAACCCGGCGCTGGAAATCGGCCCGACCCGCCTGCTCTACAAGTCAGGCGGCAAACGCGGCACCTGGATACATCCCGATGGCCTGCCGCCCGAGGTCGAAGCAATTATCGAAGAGTTGTAAGTTCCTGTTGAGGCATCTTCGAAACGCGATCAAATCGCGTTCCTATTGTTCGTGCTGGTGACCCGCCTCGGCGCAGCGCTGGCAGTTGACCCACTCCGCCATGCCATTGGCGTAATGTTCCTTTTTCCAAATGGGCAGTCGCGACTTGAGCTGGTCGATGATGTAGCGGCAGCCGTCGAAGGCTTCGCCGCGGTGGGGCGAGGCCGCGCCGACGATCACCGCGACATCGGTCAGTTCCAGCATCCCGCTGCGGTGAATCGCAGTGACCTTGCGCAGGCCAAAGCACTGTATGGCCTCGTCGAGGATTCGCTGGCCTTCCCTGATAGCCAGCGGCTCGTAGACCTCGTACTCCAACCGCAGCACCTGCTGGCCTTCGTTGTGATCGCGAACCCAGCCCTCGAACTGCACATAGGCACCGCAGCCGGTATCGAGCAGCTGGCTGCGCACTGCCGCAAGGTCGATCGGTTGGGAGGTGATCCGGAACACGCCTAGCCGCCGGCAACGGGAGGAAAAAACAGGACTTCGTCGCCGTTTGCCAACGCGTGTTCCCAGTCGGCCATTTCGTCGTTGACGGCCACCAGTGAGGCTGAGTAGTTCCGCAGGGCAGGGTAGCGATCGATACATTCGGCGAACAGTGCGGCAGTAGTCTCCGCTTGGGTGTCAACGGGTTCCGAAGCTATGCCGGTGGCTTCCCGAAAGGCGGCGAAATACCGAATCTCGATCTTCATTTGGTCAACCGCCGAGCCGGTACATTTCTACTTTCTGCCGCTCTTCCCGAGGCAGGTCGCGCTGCTCGCTGTAGCGGTCGCCGCGGCCTGCCCAGACTGCGGCAATCCGGTCGATAAGATCATGGGGATTATCCCCGTGGCGGATCAGGGGCATCAGGTTGGTACCCCGGTTTGCAAACAGGCAGGTATAAAACAAACCGTCGGCCGTTACGCGAGCCCGGGTGCAGCCGCCGCAGAAAGGTTGCGAGATTGAGCTGATGAAGCCGATTTTCCCCTGCCCGTCGAGGTATTCGAAGCGCTGGGCGGTTTCAGCCGGATTGTGGGATATCACCGGGCGAATAGGCCAACGGTTCCCGATGGTCGAAACCCATTTCCCATTGGGCACCACGTCGTCGACACTCCAGTGATTGCTGTTGCCGACGTCCATGTACTCGATCAGGCGCACGCTGTGCGGTGTTCCGCGGAAATGGTCGAGCAGGTCCATGATGGTGTGGTCGTTGACACCACATTGGACGACGGTGTTGATCTTCATTTGCTGGAAACCGGCGACCTCGGCGGCCGTGATGCCCGCGAGAATGTCATTGAGTCTGGCCCGGCCGCCGCTCATCCGCGCCAGCACCTCTTCGTCCAGAGTATCCAGGCTGACCGTGATGCGGTTCAGGCCGGCTGCCGCCAGGTCTCCGGCCAGCCGGGGCAGCATCACACCGTTGGTGGTCAGGGCGATGTCTTCCAGCCCCTCAATCGCAGCGAGCTGATGGATCAAAGCGGGCAGCCCCGGCCGCAACAGCGGCTCACCGCCGGTGATACGCAGCTTGCGCACACCCAGTTTCACGAACGCGCGCACCAATGTCTCGATTTCATGGTCCGTGAGCAGCTTTTCCAGTGGGAGAAAGACACCACGGCCGTTCAGCGAGTCGGCCGGCATGCAGTACGTGCAACGGAAATTGCAGCGATCTATCACGGACACGCGCAGCTCGCGCAGCGAACGCTGCAGGCGGTCCTGGACCGGAACCGGCTCGGCAATCTTCAGTGGAACGCGCATGTCCATCCGGTCTCTCGCCAATCAGCCCTTGACCTGCTCCAGCTGGCCTTTCTTCACTTCCTGGTGATGCTCGAGGGTCCGGCGGTACAATGCGACAACCTTGTCCACGCCGCTGGGCTCCAGCGCTCCCTCGTTGCCGGCAGCGACAAAGGTGGCGTAGATTCCGGATGCGGTCATCAGCGCACCCGAAACGAGGGTAGGGTCGATTTTCTCATCTTTGAGTTGATTGGCAAGTTCGATGAACTTGTTGGTGCAATAGCGGTGTTTTTCCTGTTCGTTCACAACCTGCTCCGAAAATCCCGACAAAGGCGGTTATTGTAGTCAGATTTGCCCTTTCCTGCTCGTCGGCCCGTCTCGGCCTCGCCGCAAGCCCTTTGCTTTCGGCTCCCCGATCGGCCGAAAATGGGCGATAAGAGTATCAATCCCAGCGATGAGGGGCGAAGAAATGACAGAGTGCATCACCTCACTGGAGTACCCGGGCGGAATCGTGGCCATCGACAGTGGCATGGTGCGGCCGCAAATGGCCGCATGCTACCTGCTCGAAACGGATTCCGCGCTGGCAGTGGTGGAGACCGGCAACAATCGCAGCGTGGACCGCATCCTGACGGTAATAGCCCAACGCGGCCGCAGGGTCGAGGAGGTCAGCCACGTGATCGTGACCCACGTTCATCTCGACCACGCCGGCGGCGCCGGCCGTCTCATGCAGCGGTTGCCCAACGCAACACTGGTCGTCCATCCGCGCGGCGCTCGTCACATGCTCGATCCGTCCCGCCTGGAGGCCAGCGCGAGGGCGGTTTATGGCGACGAGGAATACGAGGCCCAGCATGGCGCCCTGGTACCCGTGCCCGAGGAGCGGCTGCTGGTTATGGAGGACGGAGGCAGCCTGCAGGTAGGGGGGCGAACGCTGGAGTTCAAGGATACGCCCGGTCATGCGCGTCACCACTTCTGCGTTTGGGATGAGTTCAGCCGCGGCTGGTTCAGCGGGGACACCTTCGGCATTTCCTACCGCGAGCTCGATACGTCGAGCGGGCCCTTCATCTTTCCGACGACCACGCCGATCCAGTTCGACCCCCCGGCCCTGCTGGAGTCGATGGAGCGCCTGATGGAGCGGGCGCCACGGAATATGTACCTGACTCACTTCGGGCGAGTGCAGGACCTCCCGCGGCTTGCAGCGGATATGCGAGCCGGTGTCGCGAAGTTTGTCGAATGGGGCGAGAGATTTGCCACGAGTGAGCGGCGCCGTGAGCGAATCGAAGCAGCAATGATGTCGTGGTTGGTCGAACGGGCGCGTGCCCATGGAGTCACGTACAGCGACGCCTCTTTGCACGAGATTTTCGGTGGTGACGTAGTACTCAATACGCAGGGAATCGAATTCTGGCTGGACAACGGCCGCTGATCAGGGCCTTCGCGGGTCCTGGGGCGTGCGTAATGTTTGGAATTGGCGCAACCTGTCCTTGTACGAGCGGGATAGCTTGACCGTGTGACCGCGCTTCAGCGTCAGGAAGTACTCGCCATTGATGTGCGCCTGCATGTCCTTGACCTGATGGATATTCACAATGGTCGAGCGGTGAATCCGCAGCAAAATGGACGAATCCAGTTCTTTCTCCAGGGATTTCATCGTCTTGCGCATGATGTGGGTTTCGCCTCCGACGTGCACGCACATGTAGTCGCCAGCGGCGTCAATCCACTCGATATCCGCCTGCCTGATCCAGGTGGTCTTGCCGCCATCGCGAATGGCCAGGCGGGGTCTTTCCTGGTCCTGCCTGCGGTTGCCGCCGCGCGCCGTTGCCTGGCGCGATCCACGCAGCGAAGGCGACGTGATCCGGGCGATCAGGTCGAGCAGGGATTTTCTGTACTCCGTGGCCCGCTTTTGCTTGCGGATCTGATGTACACGGTCCAATGTTTCTTCGAAGCTGTTGTTGCCGATCGGCTTGAGCAGGTAGTCCAGGCCGAGCGTTCTGAAGGCGCGAATGGCCCAGTCGTCGACCGCGGTTACGAAAACGATGATCGGCATGGTGCGCGGCGGCAACGCACGAAGCACGTCAAAACCATCCATGCCCGGCATCTGGACGTCGAGAAAAACGAGGTCGGGCCGGTGATCGCGGATGAAGTCGAGCGCTTCCCGACCGTTGCGGGCGACAGCGAGAATCTCGAAGTCACCCGCCTTTTCAAGGCGGCCTTTCAGACCACGCCGGGCGGCCGCCTCGTCGTCGACGATAATGGTTCTCAGGAGCTTCTCCATAGACTTTCGACAGCATATCATCCCTGTGCCCTCTCGCAATCGATTCCCCGGTATGCAATGGCCTCGGCCAGATGCCCGGATCCGATATGGGGCGAGGCATCGAGGTCGGCTACCGTACGCGCTACCTTGAGGACGCGCTGGCAGGCCCTTGGAGAAAGCCCGGTTCGCCGTGCCGCGGACTCGAGAAACTGCCGCTGGGCCGCATCCAAATGGCAGTGTGCTCTGACACCGGCACCGTTCAGCTGGGCATTGGGCATTCCCGCACGGGCCAGCTGAATCTCACGTGCGGCGACGACTCGCCGCCGGACGGCCGAACTGCTTTCTGGCTGTGGACCACAATCACTGTGCAACAGTCGCCCGGGTCGGGTGACTTCGACATGCAGGTCGATACGGTCCAGTAGCGGACCGGAAATCCTGCCCCGGTAGCGTTGCACCTGGTCCGCGGTGCACCGGCAGCGGCCGCTCTTGTCGCCGGCATAGCCGCAAGGGCAGGGGTTCATGGCCGCCACCAGTTGGAAGCGGGCAGGAAACTCGGCGTGGCCGGAAGCGCGGGCGATCACGATGCGGCCGGACTCCAGCGGTTCGCGCAGCACTTCGAGCACGTTGCGGCTGAACTCCGGCAGCTCGTCCAGGAACAGCACGCCGTGGTGCGCCAGCGAAATCTCGCCGGGCCTGGGCTTGGTGCCGCCGCCGACCAGTGCCGCGCTGCTTGCCGTGTGATGGGGCGCTCGAAAACTGCGTACGCGCCAGCGGCTGATATCCAGGCCAAGCTGGCTGACCGATGCGACCACCGCCGTATCCAGCGCTTCCCGTTCCGTGAGTGGCGGCAGTATACCCGGGAGCCGGGAAGCCAACATGGTTTTGCCGGTACCAGGCGGCCCACTGAACAGGATGTTATGCCCGCCGGCCGCGGCGACCTCCAAGGCGCGGCGGGCGATATGCTGTCCGTACACATCGGTGAGGTCCTTCTCATCTGGCGAGGCATGGCCCTGACCGCATTCGTCATCAGCGTCGTGTCCGGGCGGCCGGAGAGCGATCGGCAAGGGCTCGCGGCCCTGCAGCCAGCCAACCACGGTCAGCAGGCTCGCAGCGCCGTAGTGCCGGCCGCCTCGGACGAGCGCGGCTTCGGCGGCATTGCCGCTGGGTACGACGAATTTTCGGCCGGCCTCGCGTGCTTCGATTGCCGCCGGCAGCACGCCCTTGACCGGATTCAATTCTCCGCCCAGCGAAAGTTCACCAATGAATTCGTAGCCGCCCAGTTGGCGGTCTTCGAGTTGGGCCGAAGCGGCCAGAATGCCCAGGGCGATGGGCAGGTCGAACCGGCTTCCTTCCTTCGGCAGATCGGCAGGCGCCAGCGAAATCGTGATGTGGCCGGGAGGAAAAGCGTAACCACAGTTCAGCAACGCCGCCTTGACACGATCCTTGGCTTCACGGACCGCGGTTTCCGGCAGGCCCACCATCGACATGCGGGCCAACCCACCACCCGCGTGCACCTCGACGGTCACCAGCGGCGCGGTGACGCCTACCCCCGCTCGGCTGTACACCCGGGCCAGACTCATCAGCCGATCCTGCCTCGAAAGGCGCCAGGTCACTGCGGAAAATTGACCCGGTATGGTGTAGGAAACGGAAGCGCTACTTATCCGGATTGCATTTGTTCAAGCTGTTCTTCCAGCGCCTGCAGTTTTGCCCGGGTTTCCTCGAGCATTTTGCAGCGGGCATCGAACTCCTCGCGACTGACCAGGTTCATGCGCTCGAATGCGCCGGTCAGCACGGAGCGGAAACGGCGCTCCAATTCTTCCTTGGTCTGATTTACGCCGGGTGGCAGCGATTCACCCAGTTTGCGTGTCAATTCGTCGATCATTCTTAAATCCAGCATGTTTAATTCCCGTCGGCGGGTGGAATGGCTTGCGGGACGATTATGCTCGGATTAAAGTCATTCGATCCACCTCAGAAAGGAACGCAGCGATGAAAATGATCACGGCGATCATCAAGCCATTCAAGCTGGACGATGTGCGGGACGCGATCGCCGAGGCCGGAATTCAGGGCATGACCGTAACGGAAGTTCGCGGTTTCGGTCGTCAGAAAGGACACACGGAACTCTACCGGGGCGCCGAGTACGTCGTCGATTTCTTGCCCAAGCTGAAACTCGAGGTTGCCGTGCCCGATGACCGGGTCGACGCGGTGGTCGAAGCCATTGCGGATTCCGCCGCGTCAGGCCGCATCGGCGACGGCAAAATCTTCGTTCACACGCTGGATCAGGCCATCCGCATCCGCACGGGCGAGGAAGGCGACAAGGCGCTTTGACCGTTTCTTGCGGTGAACCGTTGCCGGAAATAGAAACTAAATGCAGTTCCAGCGCGTCTACTAATAGACATCGCAGGAGAGATCGGCGAGGCAAGACCCTCATATCATGAGCGAACGGCAGTCCTTCATCGCGGCCACGCTGGCCGAACTGAACCGGCGCAAGGTCCTGCGCACGGTGGGCGCCTATGCAGTTGGCGTCTTCGTGCTGCTGCAGTTGATGGACGCTGCTGTCGAGCCGTTGCGACTGCCGGAGTGGCTGCCCACGCTGGTGGTGGTCATTGTCATTCTCGGGTTCCCGCTTGTGTTCCTGCTGGCCTGGCATCTGGAACTGCGGTCCGACGGCATTCACCGCACCACCGGCGGCGGGCTGCTGAGCCGGCCACAAAGCGCCGTGTTGTTCAGCTTCATGCTGATGTTAACCGTGGGGCTGGGAGTTGCTTTTTACCAGTATTACGCAGGGCTTTTTGAATCGCAGGACGCCGAGCAGAGCGCAACTGCCCGCGATTTTTCGGCACCGCAGAACTCGATCGCGGTGCTGCCGTTCACTGATCTTTCCCGTGACGGAGATCAGGGTCACATCGCGGATGGGGTCTCGGAGGAGATTCTTAACCTGCTGGCACAGGTGGATGGGCTGCGAGTGGCTGCCCGGACTTCCTCGTTTGCGTTCCGTGAAAGCCTTGACGACATCCGCAAGATCGGGCGGTTGCTGAACGTGCGCACCATCCTGGAAGGAAGCATTCGAACCTCCGGTGACCGGATACGCCTGACGGCACAGCTCATCAACGTGGAAGACGGATATCACATCTGGTCCAAGGACTATGACCGCGAAATGACCGATGTTTTCCAGATTCAGGACGAGGTCGCCAGCAACATTGCATCAGCCCTGGTGGAGTCGTTCGACGGGTTGGAGGTCAAGCCGGCGTCACGCACGGATAGCCTGGCTGCCACGCAGGCCTATCGCACCGGGCGGCTCCACTGGTGGCGCCGAACGCCTTCCGAGCTGCAAAAAGCAATCGGCATGTTTGCGACGGCGCTCGAGCACGATGCCCAGTTCGCTCCCGCCTATGCCGCGATGGCAGATAGTTGGCTGCTGTTGTCACTTTACGGCAATGTTACGACCCTGAAGGCGACTGAGAAAGCCCAGGATATGATCGACAAGGCGCTCGCCATCGATCCCGAGTCGGCCGAAGCCTTCGCCGCCCTGGGCCTGGCCCGCTGGCAGATCGGACAGATGGATGCAGCGGAATCGGCATTGCGGCATGCGGTCGACCTCAACGAGGATTACATTCCCGCCCAGCTGTGGTTGGCGGGCGTGCTCGGTGAACTTGGGCGTTATCCGGAGGAGAATCGCGTGCTCGAACTGGCGATGACGAAGGATCCGCTCAACGAATTGCTGATCGTGAATCACGCAGCCAACCTGTCCATTCGCGGTGATTGGGCGGCGGGCCGGGCGCTGATGCAGGATGTCCTCGAACTGCATCCGGATTCGACCATGCTGTTGCGTTCGCTCGCGAAAATGGAGTTGATGAACGGCAATCTGGTGGAGGGCTGGAAGCTGGCGAACAGGGCCTACCAACTGCAGCCCAACAACCCGGAGGACATATCCGCACTCGCGCAAACCTGGGTCATGCTGGGGGATGCCGAGCAGGCTGGCCGGCTGGTGATGAAGGGGCTGGAGACTTCAGGGCAGAACGCCACGTTGTTGACGACCCACTGGATGGCCCTGATGGTCGGGCGTCGCTTCGAAGAAGCCGAGGCTCTTGTGCGGGAATTGAAGCAACAGTTTGGCGAAGGCCTGCCGGAATCCCTGGAGCGTAATTTCAACTTTCGGTTGGGCATGATCGCCATGATTCGGGCCGATTATCCCGAGGCTCGCCGGCTCCTGATGGCCACGATCAGGGAGGAGGAGCAAGCGGTCTACAGCGACGACGAGGTCATGGCCGTGACTCTGGCTGCGCTGGCTTCGCGGGAGCTTGGCGAATCCGAAGAGGCGCAGGCATTGCTGGAGTCCGCTGAACGGCGAATCCGGCGTGGTCGACTCAACGGCGTCGACGAACCCGGCATCTACTACAACGAGGCGATCCTGTTGACCATGCACAGCGAGCCGGCCAGGGCGTTGGAGAAGCTGCGCGAGGCCTACGCGAAAGGGTTTCGCCAACAGTGGGTCATGGAAATCGACGGGCGGCTGGATCCGCTGCGCCAGCAGCCGGAGTTCATCACTCTGATGAACCGTATCCGTGACGACGTGAGTCAGGCGCGGATGGAAATCCAAACACTGGCCCTGGCCAACCTGTAGTCAAACCCCCGCGAAACGAGTAGCGTCTCCGATCCAGCGCCTGATCAGCTTTTCGGCCTGGTCAGGGCTTCCGCTGAGCAAACGGTCGGCGACCGGCGGTATCCGTTCGAGCAGTGCCTGGTCGCGTGCCAGGTCCGCCACCCGAAACTGAAGCATGCCCGTCTGACGGGTGCCCAGGACCTCTCCCGGGCCACGCAGTTCGAGGTCTTTTTCGGCGATGCGAAAGCCGTCGGAAGTTTCCCGCAGGATATTGAGGCGCTCCCTGGCCAGGTCGCCGATGGGCGCGCCGTAGAGCAGAACACAGGAAGCCTGCTTGCTGCCTCGGCCGACCCGCCCCCTGAGTTGATGAAGCTGAGCCAGGCCCAGGCGCTCGGCGTTCTCGATGATCATCAGCGATGCATTGGGCACATCCATGCCGACTTCGATGACTGTGGTTGCGACCAGAAGCTGAATCGTCCCACTTTTGAACCGGTCCATGACGCTCTGCTTATCGCCCGGCTTCATGCGCCCATGCACCAGCCCCACGGACACGCCGGTCAAGCCGGCCATCAATTCCTTGGCGACCTCTTCGGCGGCCTGCGCCTGCACCGCATCGGATTCCTCGATCAGTGTGCAGACCCAGTAGGCCTGGCGGCCCTCGGCGCAGGCGCCAGCAACGCGCGTAACCACCTCGGCCCGCCGTTCGTTTGAAATGGCCACGGTCGTGACCGGCTTGCGGCCTGGCGGCAATTCATCGATGACGGAGGTCTCCAATCCGGCATAAGCCGTCATGGCCAGCGTTCGCGGGATCGGCGTGGCGGTCATGATCAGCTGGTGGGCGTGCAACGATTCCGCGCCGGCCTTGTCCAGCAGAGCCAACCGCTGATGCACGCCGAAACGATGCTGCTCATCCACCACCGCCAGGCCCAGGCGGCCGAAATGCACGCCTTCCTGCATCAGCGCATGGGTGCCGATGACCAAAGGCGCCCCTTGCCCGATGGCGTCGAGCGCAACCTGCCGAGCGCGCCCGGTAACCTTGCTGCTCAACCAGACAGGCTCAATGCCCAGCGGCTGCAGCCAATCCTTGAAACTGCGCAGGTGCTGCTCCGCCAACAATTCGGTTGGCGCCATGATGGCCGCCTGGTATCCGTTGCCGATGGCGCGCAGGGCGGCCATCGCAGCGACCACGGTCTTGCCCGAGCCCACGTCGCCCTGGACCAGGCGCTGCATCGGGTGGGGCTTGGCAAGATCTGCCTGGATTTCCTGAATCACGCGTCCTTGCGCCGCCGTCAGCTGAAACGGGAGTTGCTGCAGAAACTCGGGCTCGAGTGTCGGCGCATGGGCCATGACCGGTGCAGGGAGTTCACGTTGGCGACGGTGCAACTGCTGCATGCTGAGGTTGTGGGCGAGCAACTCCT
>JAPHSB010000150.1 GCA_026193295.1 Lysobacterales bacterium | reverse complement strand
GGTCCCCTCGCTGTACCTGATCCTGGACGATTTCGGTAAATGGTGGCGTGAAGCCTGGGGGCACGTGCTGCCTGCCCGGCTAGGACGCGCAAAGCCCCACGCCCACGCCCAGCGGCAAGCCACCCAGGCCCCGACCGGGACGCCCGGGGCCTGAGCCCGGGATAGGTGACAACGCAAAGCGTCACAGTGGGCAGTCTGCTGGCGTCGGCTCGAATCCGACTTGGCCACGATGCATTGGCCGCACTCGAGGCTGACCTGTTGCTGGCCCATGTCCTTGACGTCGATCGCGCCTGGCTGTTCGCTAACCGGGAGAGCGAGGTTTCGCCGGAGGCTCGAAACGCATTCCAGGAGTTGCTCGGGCGCCGCTCGAGCGGCGAGCCGATCGCCTACCTGACGGGTGTGCGGGAATTCTGGTCGCTGCCGCTGCAGGTCACTTCCGACGTCCTGATTCCGCGGCCGGAAACGGAACTGCTGGTGGAAGTGGCCCTCGAGTTCATCCCAAGGGAGGCGGCCTGGCGGGTGGCAGACCTGGGCACCGGCAGCGGTGCCGTGGCCCTGGCCATTGCCTGCGAGCGGCCCTTGTGCGAAGTGCACGCCACCGAATACAGCTCGGCGGCGCTTGATGTCGCCGAGCGGAACGTCCAGGCGCTCGCACCGGGCCGCGTGCACTTGCACCAGGGCTCCTGGCTGGAGCCGCTGGACGGCCGGTTCCAGGTGCTGGTCAGCAACCCGCCCTATGTCGCTGATGACGATCCGCATTTGAACGCCGGCGACTGCCGCTTCGAACCGCGGGCGGCGCTGACCCCTGGCCCGGACGGCATGGCCGCCATTCGCCGGATTGCTGATGACGCCCTGACTTCTCTCGAGCCCGGCGGCCTGCTGGCTTTTGAGCACGGTTACGACCAGGGAGCGGCAGCACGCGGCTTGCTGCGGGATTTTGGATATTCGGAGGTAACGACCCGAATTGATCTCGAGGGGCGAGAGCGCGTAACGGCGGGCCGCAAAGGGGGCAGTTAGCCAGCTTGCGCCGAGGGGCCGGCCGGGTTTGCCGCTCAGTCTTCCGGCTGCTTGTGCTCCGCCGACTGTTCCAGCAATTCACGATCGAGCTGCTTGGTGGCGCGCGCGCCCAGTTCACGCAATTGGTCGGTTTGACGCAGCAGGTTGCCCGCACCGGTGGACAGCTGGCTGAAAGCTGCGTCGTAGCTTTGCTGCGCCTGCCGCAGGCGCTCACCAACCTGCTTCAGGTTGTCGACGAAGCCGGCGAACTTGTCATACAGGAGGCCCGCCCGCCCGGCGATTTCCTGGGCATTGCGATTCTGCTTGTGCACTGCCCAGACCGAGCCGACCGTGCGCATGGTGGCAAGGAAATTGGTGGGTGAAAGCAGCGCCACCTTGTTGCGCAGCGCGAATTCCGCCAGTTCCGGATCCGACTGCAAAGCAGCGATCAGGGCCGCCTCGATCGGCACGAACATCAGCACGAAATCCAGTGAGTTGAGTTCCGGAATCTCTGCATAGCGTTTCTCGCCGAGGTTCTTCACATGCTGCCGCAGCGACAGAACGTGATCCTTGAGCGCAGCGGATTGCTGGTCCTCGTCTGCGGATGACTGCACGCGCGTCCACGCCACCAGCGAGACTTTGGAGTCGAGCACGATGGACTTGCCCTCGGGCAGGTGCAGCACCAGGTCCGGCTGGACCCGCTGGCCGCCCTCGGTGGTCACCGAGTACTGGGTCGAATATTCCACACCCTTCTGCAGGCCGGCCACTTCCAGCAACCGCTCCAGCTGCTGCTCGCCCCAGTTACCCTGGGCCTTGACGTTACCGGTCAGCGCGCGCGACAGGTTGGTGGCGTCGTCGTGCAGACGCTCGTTGAGTTTCTCCAGGTCGCCGATCTTTTCCTTCATCACCTGGTGTTGCGCGGTTTCCTGCTTGTGCGCGTATTCCACGGTGTTACGGAACTCGGTCAGCTTTTCGCCCAGCGGCTTTAACAGTACATCGAGTTGTTTCGTGTTCAGGTCGGAGAGTTTTTCCGAGCGCTCCTCGAAGATCCGCCCGGCCAGGCGCTCGAAATGTTCCGCCAGCCGCTTCTCGGCCTCTTCCAGTTTGCCGATCTGCTCGCGGTAATGCTGATCACGGTCGGCGATGCGCGTTTCCAGAACCGCGCCCTGCTGTTCAGCCGCCGCCAGCGCGCCGCGTGCCTCGTCGAGGCGTGCTGCGAGTGCGTCAATTTCGGGCTGCAGCCGTTCCTGCTGACGCCGTGCGGCACGCCGCGAGGCGGCCCAGGCGCTGATGACCGCCAGCAGCACGCCCAGCAGCAGGCCGATCATCAGCGCCGTTTGCGGGTTGCTTATGCCTTGCCGGACCAGCCATTCGTTCACTTCTTCACCCCTTCACGCTGGTTCTTCTTGACCTGCTGCCACAGCGCTTCCATCTGGTCGAGACTCATGGCCTGCAGGGCGGCGTGACTGCCGGCGGCGTCCTCCACCGCCCGGAAGCGCAGTTCGAATTTCGCGTTGGACCGGCGCAGTGCCCTGGCCGGGTCGATCTTCAGTTGCCGGGCGAGATTGGTCAGCGCAAACAGCAGGTCACCCAGTTCGTCCTCCATTTCCTCGATATTGCCCGAATGCATGGCTTCGCGCATTTCCAGCATTTCCTCTGCGACCTTGTCCAGCACCGGTTCCGGCGCGCTCCAGTCAAACCCCACGCGCGCGGCGCGCTTCTGCAACTTGACCGCCCGCTGCAACTCGGCCATGCCGCGCGGAACATCGTCCAACAGGCTGATTCCGCCAGCCACGGCG
>JAPHSB010000346.1 GCA_026193295.1 Lysobacterales bacterium | reverse complement strand
AGCGAACCCTGATGAAGTACTCGCTGACCGAAAAAGTTTACAGCTACGGTTTCACCATCCGGCTTGTCACAGAAAACAATACGGACTAGAACAATAAGGAAAGCTGCGCATGCACCTGCAGAGCCTCGACTACACCGTTGTCATCATCTACGGCGTCTTCTTATTGGTCCTCGCCCAGTGGGTCTCCCGGGAAAAAGCCGGTCATGAGAAGAATACGCAGGATTACTTCCTGGCGGGCCGGGCGCTGCCCTGGTGGGCCATTGGCGCCTCGCTGATCGCGGCGAACATCTCGGCCGAGCAGATCATCGGCATGTCGGGGTCGGCTTACGTGCTGGGCATCGCCATCGCCTCCTACGAGTGGATGGCGGCGCTGACGCTGATCATCGTCGGCAAGTACCTGTTGCCCGTTTTTCTCGAGCACAAGATCTACACGATGCCGCAGTTCCTGGAACAGCGCTTCGACCACCGGGTGCGCATGGTGATGGCGACCTTCTGGCTGGGTGTCTACGTGTTCGTCAACCTGACCTCCATCCTGTGGCTGGGTTCGCTGGCGATCAATTCGGTCACCGGCCTCGACCAGACCTACGGACTGGTGATATTGGGCCTGTTCGCGGTTTCGTATTCGCTGTACGGCGGCCTCAAGGCCGTGGCGCTGACCGACATCATCCAGGTGGTGCTGCTGGTGCTCGGCGGCCTGCTGATCGCCTGGATCTCGATGAACGAGATCTCGGGCGGGCAGGGCGCCCTGGCCGGCTTCTCGAAAGTGCTGGAACTGGCGCCGGAGAAGTTCGACATGATCTTCACCAGGGACCTGCCGTACTATGACCTGCTGCCTGGCATCTCGGTGCTGGTCGGCGGCATGTGGATCATGAACCTGTCCTACTGGGGCTTCAACCAGTACATCATCCAGCGGGCGCTGGCGGCCAGGGACACCCGCGAGGCCCAGAAGGGCATCGTCTTCGCGGCTTTCCTGAAGATGCTGATGCCGGTCCTGGTGGTGCTGCCCGGCATCGCCGCGGTGGTCCTCGTGCCCGACCTGTCGGCGCCGGACAAGGCCTATCCCGAGACCATGAAATTGCTGCCGGTCGGCCTCAAGGGCCTGGTGTTCGCAGCGCTGATCGCCGCCATCGTGTCGTCGCTGGCCTCGATGACCAACAGCATCTCGACGATCTTCACGATGGACATGTACAAGCACTTCAAGCCGGAAGACACCTCCGAGAAACACCTGGTGATGATCGGCCGCACGGTGGCGCTGACCGCCATGCTGACGGCGATGCTGGTGGCGCGGCCGTTGCTGGGCAACTTCGACCAGGCCTTCCAGTACATCCAGGAGTTCACCGGCTTCTTCACGCCCGGCATCGTGGCCATTTTCCTGCTGGGCTTTTTCTGGAAGAAGACTACCGCCAACGGGGCGCTCGGCGCCGCCATCGGTTCGGCCGTGCTGTCGCTGGGCTTCAAACTGCTGTGGCCGTCGCTGCCGTTCATCGACCGCGTCGGGCTGGTGTTCCTGCTGTGCATGGCGCTCGGCATGCTGATTTCACGCATGCAGGGAGCCGATGACAGCCCATTCGCGGTCGACTACAGGGCCATCGACACGAGCACCAGCGCGGGCTTCAACTGGGCGTCGCTGGCGATCGTGCTGATGTTGGCAGCGCTGTATATCACCTGGTGGTAGGTTTGGGCGGTTACAGCACCACGGATTTGCTGTTTCCGGTCGACGGCAGCGTGTTCAATCGACTTTCCAATTCAACAGGCTCAGGTTGACGCTGGTCAGCAGCTCCTGCGGGATGTCGGCCAGCGACATCGAGGCCTCGCAGGCGACGGTTCCGTCCGGCAGGATGATCCTGCCCTCCGCTTTGCCGAGGCGGCCGCGCAGCCGCAGTATCCTGCCGACTACCCGCAGCGGCGTCTCGGTCGGTACCGGATGCCGGTAAAGTATTTCCAGGCGGACCGACATCATGAAGTGGTGCGGGTCGCCGATCATCGAGACGCGGGCCACGACTTCGTCCAGCATCGCGGCGAGTACGCCGCCATGAACGATGCCGGGGTAACCCTGGTAGTGGGCCGGCACCGCGTAATTGCTCACGACCTCGAGTTCCCCGTCGTCCTCGAATTGCATGTACAACCCAACCGGGTTGCTGCGGCCGCATACGAAACACATTTCTGAGTTGGGCTGTTTGTTCATCTGTTTTTGCGTGATCGCCAGGGGGCTCGGTCCGGCCGCCAGATTAACATCTCCCCGGCCGTAAAAAACGCCCCGGCGCGATACGCATCGGCTAGAATCCAGAGGGGTTACAGGAAATCTTTGACGTTGATGCATGTTCTTGTCCGCCAACTCTGCACGCTGCTGATAGTCGTCAGCCTCACTTCGGAGGCGCAGCAGCTCATTCCGGTCTGGGGTGACCACGTGCCCCCCTTCGCGCGACCCCATGCCCTCGAGGAGTACGAGGCTGATTGCTGGGGCGGTGTGCGCTGCGTGCACCAGGTGGTCACGCCAACGCTGGCCGTTTACCTGCCTGAAACCGAGCCCAACGGAACCGCGGTCGTGGTCCTGCCGGGCGGCGGCTACGAGGTTGAGGCTGTCTACCACGAGGGGTACGAGATCGCCGAATTGCTGGCCCGGCAAGGGTCGGTTGCCGCGGTCCTCAAGTACCGCCTGCCCAACCCGGAGTCGGCCACCGAGCCCGCCCGGGTGCCGGCCGCCGATGTACGAGAGGCGGTGAGGCTTTTACGGGAGCAACAATCGCAAATCGGCTTCAGCGCCAGGAAATTCGGCGTGCTGGGATTCTCTGCCGGCGGCCACCTGGCGGCCAGCGTGAGTGTGCACCGCTCGGATGAGCCCACTGAAAATCCGGATTTTTCCATCCTGGTGTACGGAGTGAGCGCCATGAACGAGGTAAATCGCGAATGGCTGGAGCGGACACTCTACCATCGCCCCATGAGCGCGGATGAAGTTGCTTTCGAGACACTTTACGAACGCGTGGATTCAGGCACGCCACCGGCGTTCCTGGTTCACGCCTTCGATGACAACACGTGTCATTACAGCGAGTCCACGCTGTACGCCGAGGCTCTGCAGCGCAACGGTGTCGATGCCGAGCTGCACCTGTTCGCGCGTGGCGGCCACGGATTCGGTCGGGGCCGTGACGAGGATGGCACCAGCCAATGGGTGAGCTTGGCCGCCAACTGGCTTGCCCGGCTGGGAGCAAAGTGATGAATCATGACTGACGGACGGGTAGCGCTGGTAACGGCGGGAGCATCCGGCATCGGGCGCGTGATTGCCGAACGACTGGCGGGCGATGGCATCGCGGTGCATATCTGCGATATCGACGAAACCGCGATTGCCGACTGCCTGGCCGCCAACCCGGGCATCACCGCGAGCCATGCGGACGTCTCAAGTGTTGAGCAGGTGGATGCCGTGTTCTCGGACCTGGCGCGGCATCACGAACGGTTGAATATCCTGGTCAACAATGCAGGTATTTCGGGACCCACGGCACCCGTCGAGGAGATCGACCCCGCGGACTGGGACCGCACCATCGCCGTCGACCTGAGCGGCGCGTTCTACGTAACGCGCAAGGCAGCACCCCTGTTGCGGGCAGCCCGTGGGTCCATCATCAACATCGCGTCCAATGCCGCGCTGTTCGGAGTACCGCTGCGTTCACCCTACGCCGCATCCAAGTGGGCGCTCATCGGGCTGACCAAGACCTGGGCCATGGAACTCGGCCCCGACGGCGTGCGCGTCAACGCCATCTGTCCCGGCAGCGTCAAGGGTCCACGGATCGACGGCGTGATCGAACGTGACGCGGCT
>JAPHSB010000354.1 GCA_026193295.1 Lysobacterales bacterium | reverse complement strand
TTGCGGGTGGCGGCAGAGGCCAGGATCGGCGCAAGATCCAGCGCACGCTGCCTGGCCGTGGTGCCAGGCAACTGCTCCAGCAGGTCGCTGCGCCCGATGACGTCGGTGAATTGCCGCAGGCCCAGGCTGGCCAGGATTTCACGTACGTCACGCGCCAGAAACTGGAAATAGTTCATCACGCGTTCCGGCAGACCGTGAAAGTGCTTTTCGCGCAGGGTCTTGTTCTGCGTGGCGATGCCGGTGGCGCAGTTGTTGAGGTGGCAAATGCGCAGGTACTTGCAGCCCAGGGCCACCATCGGCCCGGTACCGAAACCGAAGCTTTCGGCGCCCAGCATCGCGCCCTTGACCACGTCCCGCCCGGTCTTCAAGCCGCCGTCTACCTGCAGCCGGATTTTGTGGCGCAGTCCATTTTCAACCAGCGCCTGATGCGTTTCGGCCAGGCCGATCTCCCACGGCAGGCCGGCATACTTGACCGAGCTCAGGGGGCTGGCCCCGGTGCCGCCATCGAAACCGGCAATGGTGATCAGATCGGCATAGGCCTTGGCCACCCCGACCGCGATCGTGCCGACGCCTGTACCGGCGACCAGCTTGACGGACACCAGTGCACGGGGGTTGACCATTTTCAAATCGAAGATCAGCTGCGACAGATCTTCGATTGAATAGATGTCGTGGTGCGGCGGCGGTGAGATCAGGGTGACGCCGGGCGTCGAGCAGCGCAGCGCCGCGATCTCTGCGGTGACCTTGTGACCGGGCAACTGCCCACCCTCGCCCGGCTTGGCGCCTTGCGCGATCTTGATTTGCAGCACATCGGCGTTGACCAGGTAGTGCGCGCTCACGCCAAAACGGCCGGATGCCACCTGTTTGATGCGTGAATTCCGCTCGCTGTTGAAGCGAGCCGGATCTTCGCCGCCCTCGCCCGAATTCGAGCGCCCGCCCAGCCGGTTCATGGCGATGGCCAGGGACTCGTGGGCCTCGGGCGACAGGGCGCCGATGGACATCGCGGCCGTGTCGAAGCGCGGGAAAATACGATCTTCGCGCTCGACCTTCTCGAGCGGCAATGGCTGGTCGACCGTCTTGAATGCCAGGAGGTCGCGGATCGCCAGCGGTGCGCGCTGGTCGACCGCGTCCGCGAACCTGCGGTAATCGGCCCACTTGCCGCTGGCCACCGCCTGCTGCAGGTTCATCACGACATCCGGGTTGTAGGCGTGGTCCTCGCCACCATGCATGAAGCGGTAGAGGCCGTCCCGGACTGGCCGCATCTGTTCCGTCCAGGCCAGGTCGGCGACTTCCTGCAAATCAGACTCCAGTTCCTTGAAGCCGGCGCCCTTGATCTTGGAGGCTACTTTCGGACAGCACAGGTTGACCACCTCGGGCGCCAGGCCAACCGCTTCGAACAACTGGGATCCGCGGTAGCTGGCCATCGTGCAGATACCCATCTTGGACAGTATCTTCAGCAGGCCCTTGCGGATGGCGCGACGGTAGTTCTTGCGCAACTCGATCGGGTCGCCCTGCAGTGCTCCCGACTCCTGCTGCTGGTTGATGCTCTGGAACGCCAGGTAGGGGTAGATCGCCGTGGCGCCCATGCCCAGCAGGACGGCGAACTGGTGCGCGTCGCGCGCCGAGCCGGTCTCGATGAGGATATTGGCGTTGGGCCGCTCACCGGCCCGCAGCAGGGCCTGGTGTACTGCGCCCACCGCCAGCGGCGCCGGCATCGGCAGCTTGCCGCGAGTGATATCGCGGTCGCTGAGCACGATAACGGTGGCCCCGCCGCGCACCGCGCCGACGCACGACTCTGCCAGGTTGACCAGCGCATCGCGCAGTTTCAGGCTGGCCGGGTCGTAATTCATGCTGAAGCGCACGTTACGGTAATAGCGTTGGTCCAGGCCGAGCAGGGTCTGGTATTTAACATAATTCAGAATCGGCCAGGGCAGGATCACGCGGTGGGCGTGTGAGGCGGTTTCGTGGAACACGTTGTGCTCGCGGCCGATACAGGTTTCCAGGGACATCACGGCCGATTCCCGCAACGGATCGATCGGTGGATTGGTGACCTGCGCGAAAGACTGGCGAAAATAATCGTATATGGAGCGATGGCGCCGTGACAGCACCGCGGCCGGCGTATCGTCGCCCATCGAGCCGACCGGCTCCTGGGCTTCCAGTGCCATCGGGTTGATGATGGTGTCGATCTCCTCGCTGCCGAGCCCGAACATCTGCTGGTAAGTCGGCAGGCGGTGCGACGACTCGCGCATGAACTTGGTGGCTGCCTTGCGCTCCTGCTCGTCGTTGTTCCAGACGCGCACCATGTTTTCCGTCATCCATTCACGATACGCGTGTGTGGCTTTCAGGCAGTCGTCGATGGTGCTGTTCTTCCAGAACTTGCCGGTCTCGGTGTCGACGGCGATCATTTCCCCCGGGCCCAACCGGCCGCGCCGCTTGATGCGCTCGGGCGGGCAGTCCCAGACACCAATCTCCGAGGCGACCGTGAACACGCCGTCGTGCGTGATGCTGTAACGGGCCGGGCGCAGGCCGTTGCGGTCGAGATTACAGCAGGCGATGCTGCCATTGGTGGCGACCACGCCGGCCGGACCGTCCCAGGGTTCCTGGTGCATTGAGTTGAACTGCAGGAAGGCCTTCAGGTCGGGGTCCATGTCGTCACGGATGGCGGGCGGCATCAGCAGCCGCATCGCGCGGAACACGTCCATGCCGCCGGCCAGGAACACCTCCAGCAGGTTGTCCAGTGAGGACGAGTCCGAACCGCTCTCGTTGACCAGCGGCGACAGGTCCTCCAGGCTGGGCAGCAGCGGCGAGCGCAGGATGCCGGCGCGGGCGTTGGCCCAGTCGCGGTTGGCGTTGACGCTGTTGATTTCGCCGTTGTGCGCCAGGTAGCGGAACGGCTGCGCATAGTTCCAGCGGGGCAGGGTGTTGGTCGAAAAACGCTGGTGGCAGATGCCGATCGAGCTGGTCATGCGCTCGTCGCGCAGGTCGGGGTAAAAATCCCCCAGGTGCTCGGCCTGCACCAGGCCCTTGTAAACCATGGTCAGGTTGGACAGCGTGACGACGTAGTACAGCGGGTCCGCGTCCGGCAGCTTGCGCTCTTCGTCGAAGGCGAAGCGCCGCGCCGCGAACAGCTGGCGCTCGATGTCGTGTGGTCGCCAGCCGGCCGGCGCATTCACGAATACCTGGTAGATCGCGGGCATACAGGCACTGGCCTGCTCCCCGACAACTTCCGGGCAGGTAGGCACTTCGCGCCAGCCCTGGACGCCGAGGGCGAAGCGCTCCAGGTGGCGCGTCAGAATTTCCTGGCCCCGCTCGATCAGCCGGGCGTCGGGCGAGAAGAACACCAGGCCCGAGGCGAAATGCTCGGACAGCCGGAAGCCACAGTCTTTCGCGACATCGCGCAGGAAGGGTTCGGGGAACTGCAGCATGATGCCGCAACCGTCGCCGGACTTGCCGTCGGCCGCCACCGCCCCGCGGTGCGTCAACCGCGCCAGCGACTCCAGCGTGGTCTCGACCAGCCAATGGCTTTTCTCGCCGTCCATATGGGCCAGCAGGGCGAAGCCGCAGCTGTCGCGAAAATCCCGGACCGGGTCATGTAACTTGTTGATGTTTCGCAACATTGGGCCTCTTTCAAACAAAGCTTTCCATGCGTGAGCGCTATTCCCGCAGCATCCAATCTAGCGGAATCATTATCATTGTGAAACTTAATATTTTAAATATATGGAATTCGATTATTAATACAGCAGCTGCGCGGGCGCTGTTCGGGTCGGTGACCGGTCAGCGCGTTTCGCTTGACTCGTTCGGTCGTTCTGCTAACGTGGAGCGGAACTTCGAACCGCGGCTGATTCGAAGGGAATGGATACCTTGTGCGGCTCCCATGGAGGGGACCGGCTAAACGCTGTCGTTAATGGATAACGCGCACTTCAGCCCAGGACGGCCTTTATTGAGCTTCCAAGGAAGAGGCTGGAACACAACAAAGGCGCGGCGAAGCAGCGAATCGCCTGAACGGGATCGCGATCTACCCCCCTCCGTGGGAGCCTCTTTTCAGGCCACCTCAAGACAGTGCGTCTGCCAGACGCCTCAGGCCGTGTTCGATATCGCGCCCCAACGCTTCGGCGCCCGCCCGGTTGATGGCGTCGCAGGCGTACACCGAGGACAGTCCACCGATCAGGACCGGCGCCGCGCTCGCGGTGACCAGCTCCGGCAGATCCTGGCTCAGTGTTTCCCGGGACGGTTCGATCGCGCCGGATAGTACGATAGCCCCACAACCCTTCTTCTTGGCAACAGCCGCGAGTTCTTCCAGCGGCATGTTGGCTCCCAGCGGCAGCACCCGGTAGCCGGACTCGTGGGCGGCCAGCGCGAACAGCAGCAGGCCGATTTCATGGTGTTCGCCCGGCAAGCCGGCCAGCAGAATCAGAGGGCCCCGGTTGCCCCGGCCCCGATGGTGGTAACGCGCGCCCAGCTTGTTGCGCAGGTAGAAAGCAAAAAAGTGTTCCTCGGCGATGTTGCCCTCGCCACCTTCCCAGCGCAGGCCGAGTTCGATCAGTAGCGGGGTCAGGAGCTTGCGCGTTACCACGTCGATCGGATAGAGGGACAGCGCCTCGTTGTAGATCTCCTCAAGCCGTTCTTCGTCAAAACTGATGATGGAGGCCATCATGCTGTTCAGTTGAGTCTTCCACTTGTCGGCGTCCGTGCCGCCATCCTGGTCCATACCGTCAGCGCTCTCCAGCATTTCCGGCCGGATCTGGCTGATGCGCATGCCCTGCTGGGTCAGCGCCGTGATTCGGTTGATCTGATCGATGTTCTGCCGTGTATACAGGCGGTGACCGCTGGGCTTGCGCACCGGTTCGATCAGTCCATAGCGACGCTCCCAGGCCCGCAGGGTGATGGCGCCCACCCCGGTCAGTTTCGACACCGTGCCGATCGTGTACAGCTTTTCGCCGGGATGCTCGATCACTTCTGCTGTGTTGTTCATGGTTTTTCGTCCTATCGGCCGGGGCCGCTACGATACATCATGAAAACTATACATTACATATACGCAATTTGCAAAGATTGGTATTTTTTTCGTTTGGATGGTTGCAATACCTGTACAGATACTGTACATTTACGTTTCACGGTTATTCGGGCATCAAGCAGGATCGTTCGAAAACTCAGTGGACTGGCTGCCTCGGCCCGTGTTGGACGAGCGCTGAAACTTCGATATCTGTACAAAACCTTGATGGAGACGATCATGATTAAAACTGTAACCACCGCAACCGCCACGGTTCTGATGCTCGCGAGCCAATCGCTGCTCGCGGACGCCCGGGTCGCCGCAGCGCATTTCGCGTCGTTCGCGGACACCCGTGATGGCACCGCTGTAAACATACTGGTCAACGGCAACACCTTTCTCGAAGGCGTGAAATTTGGTGACTTCACCCCTGAGTACACTTCGCTGCCCGCCGGTACCTATACCATTGACATCGTGCCCGTTGGCGCGACCGAGGCCGCCCTCACGGGGGATTTCACGCTGGAAGACGGCATGTCCTACACCGTGTATGCCCAGGGCAATGGCGTGACCCAGGACCTGGAACTGCAGGCCTTGGTGGATAACGTGGACATGCCTGCGGAAGGCAACCTCAACATTCGCATCGTGCACGCCGCTCCCTTCGCCGCCGACCTGGCCGCCACCGAAGTT